>NZ_JBHWZJ010000332.1:0-7710 GCF_042728415.1 Streptomyces sp. NPDC060198
GGGCGGGCCGACGGCCGTCGCCGGCCATCCTGTCGTCAGACCGTCAGCCTTCAGGCCGCAAGGTTGTCAAGCCGTCAGACAGTCGGACCTCCCCGGCTTCAGCCGGGAACGCGCTCGGCACACCGGTCCAGGACACGTGGAGGCCGTCGCGGGCCCTGGTGCAGGCCACGAAGAGCAGGCAGCGCTCCGCCGTCAGATCCGCCTCGTGCTGGAGGGCGTCCGCATCAGCCGGTGTCACGGCGCCCGGGTAGGGCAGTGCTCCCTCGTGCACGCCGATGACGGCCACGCACCGGAACTCCAGCCCTTTGGCCGGCGTGTCCACGGTGGTGATGTCCGCCCGGTCACGCAGGTGCGCGTCCTCCACGAGGTTGGCGAGCCCGCAGCGCAGTGCGTCGACGAGCGGGTTGGTGTACGGGGTGAGCGGGATGCGCTCGCCGTCGCGCAGGAACCCCGGGAGGTGGCCTACGCGGCGCGGCGCCACGACGGTCTTGCCGGTGCCCGGTCCTTGTTCACTTGCGCCGGTCCCGAGTGGCGACCTTGTGCGGGGAGGGGTGAGGACCCCCGGCCCCCTCGCGGACGCCGACACCCTGACGAAGGGCGCACCGCCACCACCCCACCGCCTTTGGGGGCAATAGACTCGAAGTCCACACCGCGCACCGAAAGGGAGCAAAGCCGTGCATGGTGAGTACAAGGTGCCCGGCGGCAAGTTGGTCGTCGTGGATCTGGACGTCGAAGCAGGCGCCCTGCGCAATGTCCGGGTGGCCGGGGACTTCTTCCTGGAGCCCGACGAGGCCATTACGGCCGTCGACGCGGCCCTGGAGGGGGCGCCCGGGGACACCGACGCCGCCGGCCTGGCCGCACGTGTGGAGGCGGCGCTGCCCGAGGGCACGGTGATGTACGGGATCACCACCGAGGGCATCGCGGTGGCGGTGCGGCGCGCACTGGCCCACGCCACGGACTGGACCGACTACGACTGGCAGTTCATCCACGAGGGTCCCCAGTCCCCCGAACTCCACATGGCGCTGGACGAGGTACTGACCGAGGAGGTGGCCGCCGGACGCCGGGCCCCGACGCTCCGCGTCTGGGAGTGGGGCGCCCCCGCGGTCATCATCGGCAGCTTCCAGTCCCTGCGGAACGAGGTCGATCCCGAGGGCGCGGCCCGCCACGGCGTACGGGTGGTGCGCCGGATCTCCGGGGGCGGAGCCATGTTCGTGGAGGCGGGGAACACCATCACGTACTCCCTGTCGGTTCCGGCTTCCCTCGTCTCGGGGCTCTCCTTCGCGGACTCGTACGCCTATCTGGACGACTGGGTCCTCGCGGCGCTCGGCGACATGGGCATCAAGGCGTGGTACCAGCCCCTCAACGACATCGCGACCGAGGTCGGGAAGATCGCGGGCGCCGCACAGAAGCGGGTCACCGGTCCGAAGGGCGGCCCCGGAGCGGTCCTGCACCACGTCACCATGAGCTACGACATCGACGCGGACAAGATGCTCGAAGTCCTGCGCATCGGCAAGGAGAAGATGTCCGACAAGGGCACCAAGTCGGCCAAGAAGAGGGTCGATCCGCTGCGGCGTCAGACCGGGCTGCCGCGCGAGGCGGTCATCGGGCGCATGGTCGACTCCTTCCGCAACCGCTACGGACTCACCGACGGCCACGTCACGGCCGAGGAGCTCGCCCGCGCGGAGGAGCTGGCCGCCACCAAGTACAGCGGCGACGAGTGGACCGCTCGCGTGCCGTAGTTCCCGGGGCGTCCCCGTGCCGCCACGACCCGCCGGACCTGCGGCGGCACGCCGTCCGCGCTTGCGTGCGCGAGGAACGGCCACCTACCGTGACGCCCATGCAGTCCTACACGATCGGCCAAGCGGCCCGCCTGCTGGGCGTGAGCCCGGACACCGCACGACGGTGGGCCGACGCCGGCCGGGTGGCCACGCACCGCGACAAGAGTGGGCGCCGGCTCATCGACGGCGGGGATCTGGCGGCCTTCTCCGTCGAGGTCGCCGGTAACGCCGGGAGCGGCGGCGGGGGTGAGGACGAAGTCCCCTACACCTCCGTCCGCAACGCCTTCGCGGGCATCGTCACGGCGGTGAAGCTCGGCGATGTCGCAGCACAGGTCGAGATCCAGGCCGGACCGCACCGGCTGGTCTCCCTGCTGACGCGCGAGGCGGTGGAGGAACTGGGCCTGGAGGTCGGCATGGAGGCCACCGCCCGCGTGAAGTCGACCAACGTGCACATCGACCGCGTCTGAGCGGTTCTTCGCGTCCATGTCCCGGGTGTCCCGGGGGCCGGGTGGCCCTCGGGATTTCGGCGTACCCGTGAACGGACGACCACGTGGACCGATCCGTAACCGCATATGCCCCACCCGAAGCATCCTCATCACAGCGCTTGCCAGGTAATCAGGGTCTTCCCCCTGGCATCTGCGCCAGTATGATCGGTCCGTGCATCCGCCCGTGCAGGCTGCCGACGCGCCTCTCGCCGCCGGCCGGGCGGTCGCCGTCGGACCAGTGCGGAGGAGTCGTCCGGCTCCTCCCGATGACCAGAGGGAGCAGACCCCGTGATGACCCGTCCCGCACGCCGGACCCGTAGGACCCTGCAGTGGACGGGCGTGGGAGTCGCCGCGCTGCTGGCGCTGAGCGCCTGTTCCTCCTCCGACGACTCCGCGTCCGACGCCGCCGGCTCCGCCTCGGCTTCCGCGTCCGCCGATGCCACGCCGAAGCTCTCCGGCACGGTGACCGTGTTCGCCGCCGCGTCGCTCAAGGAGAGCTTCACGACGCTGGGCGCCTCGTTCGAGAAGGCCCACCCGGGCACGAAGGTCGTCTTCAACTTCGGCGGCAGCGACAGCCTGGCCGCCGGGATCACCGGGGGCGCCCCCGCCGACGTCTTCGCCGCCGCGAGCGCCAAGACGATGGCGATCGTCACCGACGCGGACGACGCGGCGGGCACGCCCGCCACGTTCGTGCGCAACCAGCTGGAGATCGCGACCCTGCCCGGCAACCCGGACAAGGTCGCCACCCTCAAGGACCTCACGGACTCCGATCTGTTGGTCGTGCTCTGCGACAAGACGGTGCCGTGCGGCGCCGCCGCGCAGAAGGCGCTGGACGCGGCCGGGCTCAAGCTCACCCCCGTCAGTTACGAGCAGGACGTCAAGAGCGCCCTGACCAAGGTGGAGCTCAAGGAGGCCGACGCGGCCGTGGTCTACAAGACCGATGTGAAGGCCGCGGGTGACAAGGTGGAGGGTGTGGAGTTCCCCGAGTCCGCCGACGCCATCAACGACTACCCGATCACGCTGCTGAAGGACGCCCCCAACGCCGAGGCGGCGAAGGCGTTCATCGAGCTGGTGCGGTCCGCCGAGGGCCGGCAGGTGCTGACCGGGGCGGGATTCATCCAGCCGTGAAGCAGCGTGACGCGTCCGACGCCGTGACGGGCCCTCCGGTGGGCCGGTCACGGCTTCGCCGTGTCCGAAGCGGTACGGGCCGGGGCGGCGGTTTCGAGAAGCGCGGCGGTAAGGGCCGGGGCGACGGTACGGTCCGGCGCGGGGTTCCGCTGCCGCTGTTGCTTCCGGCCCTGGTCGGCCTGGTGTTCCTGCTGCTGCCGATGGTCGCCCTGCTCGTGCGGGCCCCCTGGCGGAACATGCCGGAACTGCTGTCCAGCACGGAGGTCTGGCAGGCGCTCCAGCTGTCCCTGATCTCGGCCACCGCCGCCACCGCGGTGAGCCTGGTCCTGGGGGTGCCGCTCGCGTGGGTGCTGGCGCGCACCGACTTCCCCGGCCGCGGGTTCGTACGGGCCCTGGTGACGCTGCCGTTGGTGCTGCCGCCGGTGGTGGGCGGTGTGGCGCTGCTGCTGGCGCTGGGCCGCAACGGCGTGGTCGGGCAGTGGCTGGACTCCTGGTTCGGCATCACGCTGCCGTTCACCACGGCGGGGGTGATCGTGGCGGAGGCGTTCGTGGCCATGCCCTTCCTCGTCATCAGCGTGGAGGGCACGCTGCGGGCCGCCGACCCCCGTTACGAGGAGGCGGCCACCACCCTGGGCGCCTCGCGCTTCACGGCGTTCCGGCGGGTCACCCTGCCGCTGATCGCACCGGGCATCGCGGCGGGTGCCGTACTGGCCTGGGCCCGCGCGCTGGGCGAGTTCGGCGCCACGATCACCTTCGCGGGCAACTTCCCCGGCCGTACGCAGACCATGCCGCTGGCCGTCTACCTCGCCCTGCAGGACGACCCGGAGGCCGCCATCGCGCTGAGCCTGGTGCTGTTGGCGGTGTCGATCGCGGTCCTGGCCGGGCTGCGCGACCGCTGGATGACGGCGTCATGACGGGGACCTCAGCCGCCGCTTCCGCCGGCGCCTCCGCCGCCGCCGAGGGGCTCGACGCCCGGCTCGTGGTGGACCGGGGCACCTTCCGCCTGGACGTGACGCTGGGCGCCCGGCCCGGCGAGGTCGTCGCGCTGCTGGGTCCGAACGGCGCCGGGAAGACCACGGCACTGCGCGCGCTCGCCGGCCTCACCCCACTCTCCGAAGGCCATCTGCGGCTGGACGGGGTCGCGTTGAACGGCACGCCGCCGGAGTCGCGGCCAGTCGGGGTCGTCTTCCAGGACTATCTGCTCTTCCCGCACCTCTCGGCCCTGGACAACGTGGCCTTCGGGCCGCGCTGCCGGGGCGTACGCAAGCCCGAGGCGCGGGCCCAGGCCGCCGCATGGCTGGAGCGCATGGGGCTCACCGACCGGGCCGGGGCGAAGCCACGCCGACTCTCCGGCGGCCAGGCCCAACGCGTCGCACTCGCCCGCGCGTTGGCCACCCACCCCCGGCTCTTGCTGCTCGACGAGCCGTTGGCCGCGCTCGACGCCCGCACCCGCCTCGACGTCCGCTCCCAGCTCCGGCGCCACCTCGCCGAGTTCGAGGCGGTCGCGGTGCTGGTCACGCACGATCCGCTGGACGCGATGGTCCTGGCCGACCGGCTGGTCGTGATCGAACACGGCCAGGTCGTCCAGGTGGGCGCGCCGTCGGACATCGCCCGCCGTCCGCGTACCGACTACATCGCCCAGCTCGTCGGCCTCAACCTCTACCGGGGACAGGCCGAGGGCCACACGGTCCGGCTCGACACCGGGCCCGCCATCACCACCACCGAGGACCTCACAGGACCGGTGTTCGTGGCCTTCCCTCCGAACGCGGTCACCCTGCACCGCGACCGCCCCACCGGTTCCAGCGCCCGCAACCTCTGGCGGTGCGAGGTCGTGGGGCTGGAGACGCGACGCGACCAGATCCGCGCGGACCTCGCGGGCGAACTCCCCCTCGCCGCCGACCTCACCACGCTCGCCGCCGCCGAGCTCGACCTGCACCCGGGAGCCCCGGTCTGGGCCACGGTCAAGACCGCGCAGACGCACGCGTACCCGGCCTGAGGTACCGCGGCGGCGGGACGACCGCCTTCCGGTGACGCCGCGTGTCGCCGGCGTGGCACACCATGGCGCCACATGACACCACGTGGCGCCACCCCGCGCACCACTCCACCGGAAAACACCCATGGCGCCACGCCCACCGCCGGTAACTTCACCACGTTTCAGCAGGTCAGAGCCATGCAGCACAGACTTGACACCGCACAGTCACACAGGCGCTTGCGCATGGCGCCACCATGGTGCCATTATGACGCCATGGACCTCACCCCGTATGTCGAGACCCTCCGCCGCGAACTCGCGGTGGCCGCCGAGGCCGGCGGCGACGACGCCCGCGAGCTGGCCGAGAGGCTCACCGCTCCCCTGGAGTCGGCGACCCGCCTGACCCTGCTCAACGTCCTCTCCGCCGCGATGGACGAGGTCACCCGCGAGCTCGCACCGGGCTCGGTCGACGTACGGCTCCGGGGCCTCGACCCCGACTTCGTGGTGACCCTGCCGCCGACCGACTCCCCCGCCGCGGAGCCGTCCACCCCCGCCGAACCGCTCTCCGTACAGGCGTCCACCGAGGGCGACGAGGGTGGCACCGCCCGTGTCAACCTGCGCCTGCCGGCCCACCTCAAGACACGCGCCGAGGAGGCCGCGAGCCGCGAGGGCCTGTCGGTCAACGCGTGGCTCGTACGGGCCGTGTCGGGCGCCGTCGACGGCGGCAGCCGGCCGCGCACGACGGAGAAGGTCCAGGCACTCGGACAGAGCTTCACCGGCTGGGTCCGCTAGGGAGTGTGTCGAAAGTGGCGCCGTCCGCCCGTGGGGCGGGCGGGACTTTCGACACACGCCCTAAAGCGTGTTGCGAAAGTCCCGGCTGACGCACCACCCCCGGCCACGCCCCCGACCGGACCTCCGGGCCACGACTCCGACAGGGACCCCGCCCACGATCCGCCGGACACCGCCCGGGGCGGCCGGCGCCACCGCACCACTTCACCCATGACCTCGTCCCACCAGCGGGGACGACCTCAAGACCCAAGAGGACGGGACAGCCATGCCTTCTTTCGACACCCCTGAAGCGATCTCGGTCACCGCCCGTGTGGAGGCCGGCTCCATCCAGTTCACGGCGGGCGACCGCCTCGACACCGTCGTCGCGGCGAGCCCCCGCGACCCGAAGCGGGACATGGACGTGCGGGCGGCCGGCCAGACCGAGGTGACCTACGCGAACGGCACACTGATCGTCAGGACGCCCAAGTCCGGCCTGTTCGGCCGCACCGGCATCGTGGACGTGACGGTCGAACTGCCCTCCGGCTCGCGGATCGACGTGACCGGCGCCTGGACCCAGGTATTCGGCGCGGGGCGCCTCGGCGAGGTCCATGTGAAGACCTCCTCCGGCGACGTCCGCCTCGACACGACCGGCCCCCTCCGGCTGACCGCCTCCCACGGTTCGGTCAGCGTGGACCGGATCGAGGGCAAGGCCGAGATCACCACCAGCTCCGGGAGCCTGCGCGTCGGCGTCGTCGACGGCCCGGCCGTCCTGAAGAACTCGCACGGCACCACGACCGTCCGGGCCGCCACCGGCGAACTGCGGGTGAGCGGCGCTCACGGCGACATCGAGATCCACCGCGCGGAGGACTCGGTCACCGCCACCACCGCCTACGGCACCCTGCGTGTGGGCGACGTGGCCCGGGGGACGGTCCAGCTGGAGACGAACTACGGGGCCATCGAGATCGGTGTCCGCGAAGGCTCGGCCGCCTGGCTCGACGCGAGCTCGGGCTCCGGCCAGGTACGCAACACGCTCACCGCGTCCGAGGCTCCGGCCGACCCCGACAGCGCGGACGCCGTCATCAAGGTCCGCGCACGGACCCGGCACGGCAACATCGACGTCCGCCGCGCCTCGAACTGACCGCGTGGAGGGCCGCCTTCGGCCCTCCCGCCCGCCCGCAGCCTCTTCCTTCGACCGGGGGAACCCCATGCCTTCTCATGTCATGCACACACCCAACCAGAGGGACGGCCGCCCGTCCCCGACCGCCGTCTCCGCCGTCGGCCTGCGCAAGTCCTACGGCGACAAGACCGTCCTCGACGGCATCGACCTGCGCATCCCGGCCGGGTCCGTGTTCGCCCTGCTCGGTCCGAACGGGGCCGGCAAGACCACCGTCGTCAAGATCCTCTCGACTCTCCTCACCGCCGACTCCGGTCAGGCCCAGGTCGCCGGCCACGACCTGACCGCCGCGCCGCAGGCGGTACGGGCCGCGATCGGCGTCACCGGGCAGTTCTCGGCGGTGGACGGGCTGATCACCGGCGAGGAGAACATGCTCCTCATGGCCGACCTGCACCACCTCTCCAAGAC
>NZ_JBHWZJ010000333.1:0-7680 GCF_042728415.1 Streptomyces sp. NPDC060198
GGTGCCGGGGAACGTTCCCCGGCACCGTGCGCCCGACTACCAGCAGCTGTCCCCCGCACGGCGGTTCGGCGGTGCCGGAGGTGCGGTCCGTCAGCCGAGCGCCTGGGTGAGGTCGGCGAGCAGGTCGTCGCCGTTCTCGATGCCGACGGAGAGCCTCACCAGGTCGGCGGGCACCTCCAGCGGCGAACCGGCGGCGGACGCGTGCGTCATCCGGCCAGGGTGCTCGAGGAGCGACTCGACGCCGCCGAGCGACTCACCGAGCGTGAACAGCTCGGCACGGTTGCAGACGTCGACGGCCGCCTCCTCGCCGCCGCGCACGCGGAAGGAGACCATGCCGCCGAACGCCCGCATCTGCTTCGCGGCGACCTCGTGGCCCGGGTGGTCCGGCAGTCCGGGGTAGAGGACCTGCGTCACCTCGGGGTGACGGGTGAGCAGTTCGGCGATCCGGCCGGCGTTCTCGGTGTGCCGGTCCATGCGTACGGCGAGGGTCTTGATGCCGCGCAGCACGAGCCAGGCGTCGAACGGACCGGCGACCGCGCCCATCGCGTTCTGATGGAACGCCAACTCCTCCGCGAGACCTGCGTCGTTGACGATCAGCGCGCCGCCGACCACGTCGGAGTGGCCGCCCATGTACTTGGTGGTGGAGTGCACCACGACGTCCGCGCCCAGCGCCAGCGGCTGCTGGAGGTAGGGGCTGGCGAAGGTGTTGTCCACGACCAGCCGGGCCCCGGCTTGGCGCGCGACGCCCGCGACGGCCGCGATGTCGGTGATACCGAGCAGCGGGTTGGACGGCGTCTCGACCCAGACCGCCTTGGTGCGCGGGGTGATCGCGGCGCGTACCGCCGCCACGTCCGAGGTGTCGGCCACCGAGAACTCGACACCCCAGCGGGACGCCACCTTGGCGAACAGCCGGAAGGTGCCGCCGTAGGCGTCGTTCGGGATCACCACGTGGTCGCCGGGGGTGAGCAGCGTACGGAGCAGGCAGTCCTCGGCGGCGAGTCCGGAGGCGAAGGCCAGTCCGCGACGGCCACCCTCCAGTGCCGCCAGGTTCTCCTCCAGGGCGGTGCGCGTCGGATTGGCGCTGCGGCTGTACTCGTATCCGCCGCGCAGTCCGCCCACGCCGTCCTGCTTGTACGTGGACACCTGGTAGATGGGCGGAACGACGGCGCCGGTGAGCGGATCGGCGGTGTTTCCCGCGTGGATCGCGAGGGTCTCGAAGCTGTGCTGGTCGGTCATGAGGCCCGAGCGTAGTTCGTCGCAAGGGCCCGCACCGGACGCTCGGCCGTACGGGGACAATGGGTCCATGGAGATTCTGTGGTTGCTGCTCGCTCTCTGCATGATCACGGCGGTGCTCGTCCCGTTCCTCCGAGGCCGCCGGGGCGGCGGCGGCATTCGGCTCGCGTCGCCGGGTTCGCCGGACGCCGCCGACCCGGAGACGTACGGCTTCGTGCGCCAGGAGCTGCTGGACGTGCGACTGCCGGGTCCCGACCAGGACTTGGTCGACGTGCTCCACGTGGTGCAGGCCACCCAGGAGTGGCGCGCCGCGGCCCAGCTGCTGGCCGGCACACCGCAGGAGGGCGAGGTCCGGTGGCAACGCGTACAAGCGTTCGCAGGGGCAGCTTCGCTCGAACTCGCCGCGCGTCCGGGCGCGGGCGGCGCCTGGCTGCGCTCGTGGCGCGCCGAGGCACCCCAGGACCCAGGCGCCGCCGCGGTGCACGCGGAGTTCCTGGTACAGCAGGCGTGGCGGTCCTCGGCCGTGGGGAGCGAGGACTTCCGGATCCTGCTGGAGGAGGCGCGTGACGTGGCCGGTGAGGCGGCGGCGCTCGCCCCCGGCGACCCCGTCCCGCACATCACCCGGCTGACCGTGGCGCGCGGACTGGGTTACGCCCCCGAGGAGTTCGACCGGATCTGGGCGGAGATCATCGACCGTACTCCGGCGCACTTCGGCGCACATCTGGCGGCGCTGCACTTCTGGTCCTCGAAGTGGCACGGCTCGCGCGAGCTGGCCGACCGGTTCGCCACCGCCGCCGCGGCGCGCGCCCCGCAGGGCTCGTTGCTCGCCGGACTGCCGCTGTTCGCGCTCTACGACAATCTGCCCGAGGTGAATCTGACGCCGAACTTCTACGGGAGCGCGGCGGTGACGAAGGCTGTCGAGGGCGCGCTGTACGCGGTCCACTCGGCGCGGCAGGACGATCCGATGCTCGCCCATGTCCGGCATCTGCTGGTGCTGTTCCTGGTCCGGATGGAGCGCTGGTCCGAGGCGATGCACCAGTTCGTCCACATCGACGGGTACATCGGGGCGCTGCCCTGGACCGAGGACTCCGACCCGGCCGCCGAGTACGCGATCTACCGCGCGCTCGCGGTGGCCGGTTACGAGGCGAACGGCGGCAGCCCGGCCCGACTGCTGGGGTAGCGCCTGCCGCCCCGGTCGGGCAGGGCGCCGGCAACCGTGGAGGGCGCGTGCGGAATGTTCGCACGCGCCCTTCGCGCACGTCCGGGTACGCGTCCCGGCTCTCGCCCTCCCCCGCCCGCCGGGTCCTCCCGCCCCGCCAGGTCTTCGGCAGGTCTCCGACAGGACACGATCCGTTTCCCCCTGCAACCTTTTGACCTTGTTCTTCGTCCTGTTTCTGTCCTGATCATGTCCGCAGTCCAACTCCTTTGATTCCCGTGGGGGGAACCATTCCGTGGGCGCAACCCTGCGCGCGCTGCGCGCCCTCGTCCTGCTCGCCGGCTTCTACGTCTTCGGACTACTGCTCCTCGCGGCGATCCTCGCCGTCGACGTGTCCCTCACCCAGGCCGGCCTGCGCGGCCCGAACCTGCTGAAGCTGTACGTCGTCTCGGTGGTCGTGGCGCTGCCGATCGTCCAGGGCTTCCTGATGCTCCGGACACCGGAAGGCGAGGAACCTCCCGGGCTGGAGGTCTCCGAGGCCGACGAGCCGGAGCTCTGGCGTACGGTGCGTGAGCTCGCCGCCGCCGTGGAGACCCGGGCCCCGTCCCGGATCGTGCTCACCGGCGACGTCAACGCCGCCGTCTCCGAACGGTCCCGCTTCCTCGGTCTGCTGCCGGGCCCGCGCGCCCTCTACCTCGGCGTCCCGCTCGTCCAAGGGCTCAGCGAGGCGCAGCTCCGCTCGGTGCTCGCCCACGAGCTGGGCCACTACTCGCACTCCGACACCCGGCTGGCCGGGATCACGGTCCGGGGCCGCGCCCAGGTGCTGCGTACCATCTCGCGGTTCGAGGAGCGAGCCGAGAAGAAGGCCGGCCACGAGCGCGCGCGGCTGCAGGAGAAGTCCGACCGTGCCGTGGCCAGGGGCAAGAAGCCCAAGGCGGTCGACCCGGGGCAGGCCGGGATGTCGTACCGCGTGATGGCGAGGGTGTACGGCCTGTACGCCCGGTTCTACTTCTGGGCGACGCTCGCGGGCGCCCGCCGCCAGGAGTTCGCGGCGGACGCGGCGGCGGCCCGGATCACCGGGCGCGACGCCACCGCGTCGGCGCTGCGCGAGATCCCCGGACTGAGCGCCGCCCACGACTTCTACCTCGACGCGTACGCGACGCTCGGGCTGCCCGCGGACCTGCTGCCGCCGCGCGGCGAGGTGTTCGGGGGCTTCGGCCGGATGCTCGCGGCGCGCGAACTCGAACTCGCCTCGATGCGCGCCGAACTGCCGGACGAGACCGTCTCCCGCTACGACTCGCATCCGCCGATGCGCGAGCGCGTGCGCCGTGTCGAGACGCTGGCCCCCGACGACCGCACCGACGAGGGCAAGGGTGCCGCGTCCGCGCTGCTGGCCGACCTGAACGGGACGCTGGCCGCGCTGGAGGACGTGGTGCTGGCGGGCAAGGTGCGCTCCCTGCCGCGGGCGGCCGGCTGGCAGGAACTGCTGGAGAAGTCCATGGAGGTCCGGCTGCGTGCGGTGGACTCCCCCGTGCACCGCGCGCTGACCTCGTACACGGAGGAGCCGCCGACGCTCACCGCGCTGCTGAAGGTGGTCGAGGACGGCCGGCTCTGGAAGCTCGCGCAGCGGCTGCCGCTGTCCGAGCAGGCCGCAGCCGCCGAGGGGCGCGTGTTCCGTGAGTTCGCGCGGCCCGCGCTGCTCAGCGGCGTGAAGGCGATGGCGCTGGCGGAACTCGCCGCCGAGTCTCGGCTGACCTGGGAGTTCTCCTGGTCGAAGGCGGCCACACCGCAGATCGTTCCCCTTCCGGACGGCACTCGGCCCGACGTCGAGGCCGCCGTCGCGGCGGCGGTGGCCGACATCCCCGAGACGACCGCGCTGCGCGCCCTGCTGGCACCGGTCGCAGCGGTGCCCCAAGCGAAGGCGGCAACGTCCACACCCGCACCGGATGCGACGGTCGCACCCGCCGCACCCGCCGCACCCGCGCCGGAGGCCCCGGACGGTCCGGGCCCCGAGTCGGCCGCGTGACCGGCCGCCCGGGACACCGGACCGCTCATCACCGCACGGAACCACGGAGAGACAACACGTGACCACTTTGCTCTGGGTCGTCCTGACCCCCCTCGTCCTCATCCTGCTGGCCATCGCCGTCTTCTTCGGCAAGGCGATCGTGTCGGGAGCCCGCGAGGGCTGGCGCGAGGAGATGTCGAAGAACAACGCGAACGGCGACGCGTACGAGCTGCCCGAGGAGTGCGCGGCGCTCGGCCTGCTCCCCCGCGGCGAACTGGACAAGAGTTCGCCGGGACCCCGGCCCGAGGCGCTTGCCGCCGCTCTCGCCGCGGTGGAGGCAGGGGACTGGAAGCCGGCCGCCGAGCTGATGCGCGGGACCGCCCGGACGAAGGACTGGGAGCGCCGGGCGTACGACGTCGGAATCCTCTGCGGCAACGCCGCCGTCGACGACACGTGGCTGCTCGCCTGGGAGAGCGCTGTCCCCGACGATCCTGACGCGGCGGTGCTCCGCGCGTGGAGCACGGTGAGCCTGGCCGGGAAGCTCCGGGGCGCCCAGCGCGCCCAGAACACCACCTCCGAGCAGTTCGACGCCTTCCACCGGACCCTGGCCAGGGCCCGTGCCGAGATCGCCCGCGCGGCCGAGCTGAACCCAGAGGACCCGACCCCCTACCTCAGCGAGATATCGGCGGCCCTGGGCCTCGGCTATCCGCACGCGGAGATGGACCGCATCTGGGCGGAGGTCACCGCCCGCGCACCGCACCACTACGCGGCCCACTGGTTCGCGCTCCAGTACTGGTGCAAGAAGTGGCGCGGGTCCGAGCAGCTCGCCCACGCGTTCGCGGCCGAGGCCGTGGCCGGGGCTCCCCTCGGCAGCCTGATGACGGTGTTCCCGCTCATCGCGCACTTCGAGCACGATGACACCTCGAACGGCGACTTCACGAAGACCCCCGAGGTGCTCGCGCTCGTCGATGCCGCCCTCGCGGACGTCGCCGCCGCCGACCCCGCCCATCCGCGTCTCGTGGAAGCCCGCCACATGCTGGCGTACTTCCTCTCCTTCCAGGACCGCGACGCGGAGGCGGTCGAGCAGTTCAAGCTGGTGGACGGATACGTCGGCTCGCTCCCGTGGTTCTACGAGTCCGACCCCACCAGGCTCTACTGCCACCTGCGGGACCTGTCCGTCCAGGCGGCGGCGAAACCCTCCTGACCGGGCCTTCCGCGAGGAATGCGGGGCGGTACGGAGATGTTCACCCCATACCGCCCCGTAGAAGGAGGACCGATCATGTTGTTCGGCCGTACACCCGTGCTCCCCTCCCCCGAGCAGGCCCTCAAGGGCAGCCCGACCCCGACGTTCACGGTGCCCGACCGTCACATCGTGCTCGGCAACCCGCTGCAGGGCCCGTACCCGCAGGGCCTGGAGGTCGCCGACTTCGCGCTGGGCTGCTTCTGGGGCGCCGAGCGCAAGTTCTGGCAGACACAGGGCGTCTGGACGACGCTCGTCGGCTACCAGGGCGGCTACACCGAGAACCCCACGTACGAGGAGACCTGCTCCGGCCAGACCGGTCACACGGAGGCCGTCCGTGTGGTCTTCGACCCCGAGGTCGTCCCGTACACCGAGCTGCTGAGGCTGTTCTGGGAGTCGCACAACCCGACCCAGGGCTTCCGCCAGGGCAATGACGTCGGTACGCAGTACCGCTCGGCGCTCTACACCCACTCGCCCGAGCAGGCCGAGGCCGCCGCCGCGTCCCGCGAGGCGTACCAGAAGGTCCTCACGGGCTCCGGATACGGCGCGATCACCACGGAGATCCTGCCCGCTGAGGGCCGCACTTTCTGGCCGGCCGAGGGCTACCACCAGCAGTACCTGGAGAAGAACCCGGGCGGCTACTGCGGCATCGGCGGCACCGGTGTCTCCTGCCCGATCGGCGTGGCCCGCGCGGACGGCTGATCCGCACGGGGCCGGGCGGCCCCGGCCGGTCCGGCATTCCGGCATTCAGCAGACCTCGGCGAGGGGCGTCCACCACGGGCGCCCCTCGTCGGCGTTCCGGATCAGGAGTCGGTGAGCGCCGCGAAGCCGGCGACGAGGCCGACGAGGGCCAGCAGCGCGAGCAGGCAGACGGAGAGCACCAGCCAGCCCGTCAGGATGGACGCCAGGGCGACCCCGCGCCCGGCACCGCCCAGGCGCTTGCCCCGGAAGCGGCCCACGTGTCCGGCGGGGATCGCGATGAGCGCGCACAGGGTCGCGAGGGCGATGAAGACGGGCGGGTTGATCAGCGCGATGCCGGTGGCGAAGTTCCCGAGGGCGCCGATCGCGCCCAGCGCGAAGAACCCGCTGACCGTCGCCGCCCTGTTCCTGGGCGCGGCGGCCCCGCCCCCGGCCGCTTCCGGCGCCGGTACGGGTACCTGGTCCGGAACCCGGGACGTCTCCTGCTGCCCGGCCGCCGCCGGTATGCCGTCCGTGTCGCTCATCCGCCCCGTCCCCCGTCTTCTCCGTGCCCGCTCGACACCGGATTTTACGGTGCCGCCCGGACCGTCGCCGACGGGCCGTCAGGCGGCCAGCCGCACCTGGTTCCTGAGCGACGCGGTGCCCGGCACGCGCCCCTGGGCACGGGTCGCGGCGGTGAGCGCCGTACGACGGCGGGCCAGCTCGACGGCGGCGCGGCCGAGTATGTCGGCGAGGCCGAGCCCGAGGGCGTGCGCGGCGGCGGCGAGCACCTCGGAGGACGCCTCCTTGCGGCCCCGCTCCAGCTCGGAGAGGTACGCGAAGGAGATCCGCGCCGAGTCCGCGACATCCTTCAACGTGCGTTCCTGGGCGAGGCGTTCCTGGCGCAGCACCTCGCCGACGAGGTCGCGCAGAAGGGGCTCCCGGGGCGCTTCGGGGGCGGGCGCCGGGGTCGCGGGGACGGGCCGCAGGGGTATCACCCGGGCGCCACGGCTGAGCCCGCGCGCCGCCGTACGCGCCTGCCGGTCGTCGTACGGGCGGTCGTCGTACGGGCGGTCGTCGTACGGGCGGTCGTCGTGCCGGCCGTCGGCGTCGAGAGCGGCGGCGTGCGGGCGGTCGTCGTCGGGATCGGCGGTGTGCGGGCCGATGTCCCTCGCTCGGTTCGTCATCGCTCCAGCGTAGGAACCGCAGCGTGCCCGTGGGGCGTACGGCGCTGTGCCCTCGGCGGATCTGCTGACGGAGAAACGGCACAACCCCGGAGCGCCCAACTGCCGCCCCACCGCCCGGAACGCGCACCCTGCCGCCCCACCGCCCGGAACTCCGGGGGGCCGTTTCCGCACGCCTAAGCAC
>NZ_JBHWZJ010000334.1:0-7658 GCF_042728415.1 Streptomyces sp. NPDC060198
GATCGACGGAATTACCTTCCGCCGATCGGCCCCGACTGTTGAGGTACGGGTCAGCCTCGCGGCTTCTCGCGCATCTCGTACGTCGCGATGACGTCGTCGATCTTGATGTCGTTGAAGTTTCCGAGGTTGATACCGCCCTCGAAGCCTTCGCGGATCTCGGTGACGTCGTCCTTGAAGCGGCGCAGACCGGAGATGTTGAGGCTCTCCGCGATGACCTTGCCGTCGCGGAGCAGGCGCGCCTTGGTGTTGCGCTTGACCTCGCCCGACCGGACCAGGACACCGGCGATGTTGCCGAGCTTGGACGAGCGGAAGACCTCGCGGATCTCCGCCGTACCGAGCTCGACCTCTTCGTACTCCGGCTTGAGCA
Organism: Streptomyces sp. NPDC060198; assembly: GCF_042728415.1. NCBI lineage: Bacteria > Bacillati > Actinomycetota > Actinomycetes > Kitasatosporales > Streptomycetaceae > Streptomyces > Streptomyces sp. NPDC060198. The sequence continues at coordinate 368 of NZ_JBHWZJ010000334.1, forward strand.
TGCCCTTGAGGGCCGCTTCGATCTCTTCGATCGCCTGGTAGATGACCGAGTAGTACCGGACGTCCACGCCTTCGCGCTCGGCCATCTGCTGCGCGCGCCCTGCGGCACGCACGTTGAAGCCGATCACGATGGCGTCGGAGCCGGTCGCCAGGTTGATGTCCGACTCGGTGACCGCACCCACACCGCGGTGCAGGATGCGGATGTCGACCTCGTCGCCGACGTCGAGCTGGAGCAGCGAGGACTCGAGAGCCTCCACCGAACCGGACGCGTCGCCCTTGATGATGAGGTTGAGTTCCTGGACCAGACCGGCCTTGAGCGCCTCGTCGAGGTTCTCCAGGGAGAACCGGACACCCTTGCGGGCGAAGTTGGCGTTGCGCTCGCGGGCCGCACGCTTCTCGGCGATCTGCCGGGCCGTGCGGTCCTCGTCGACGACCAGGAAGTTGTCGCCGGCACCCGGGACGTTGGTGAGACCGAGGACGAGGACGGGGGTCGACGGACCCGCTTCCTCGACGTTCTCGCCCTTGTCGTCGAGCATGGCGCGGACTCGGCCGTAGGCGTCGCCCACGACCATCGTGTCGCCGACCCGCAGCGTGCCTCGCTGCACCAGGACGGTGGCGACGGCACCGCGGCCGCGGTCGAGGTGGGACTCGATCGCGATGCCCTGCGCGTCCTGCTCCGGGTTGGCCCGCAGGTCGAGCGAGGCGTCGGCGGTGAGGACGACGGCCTCCAGCAGGGAGTCGATGTTCAGACCCTGCTTGGCGGAGATGTCGACGAACATGGTGTCGCCGCCGTACTCCTCGGCCACCAGACCGAACTCGGTGAGCTGACCGCGCACCTTGACCGGGTCGGCACCCTCGACGTCGATCTTGTTGACCGCGACCACGATCGGCACGTCGGCCGCCTTGGCGTGGTTCAGCGCCTCGATCGTCTGGGGCATCACACCGTCGTTGGCCGCCACCACGAGGATCGCGATGTCGGTCGACTTCGCACCACGTGCACGCATGGCGGTGAACGCCTCGTGACCCGGGGTGTCGATGAAGGTGATCTTCCGGTCCTCGCCGTTGACCTCGGCGGAGACCTGGTAGGCACCGATGTGCTGGGTGATGCCGCCGGCCTCGCCCGCGACGACGTTCGTCTTGCGGATCGCGTCCAGCAGTCGGGTCTTACCGTGGTCGACGTGACCCATGACGGTCACGACCGGCGGACGGGCGATGAGTGCTTCCTCGCCGCCCTCGTCCTCGCCGAACTCGATGTCGAAGGACTCGAGCAGCTCGCGGTCCTCCTCCTCCGGGCTGACGATCTCCAGGACGAAGTTCATCTCGTCCGCGAGGAGCTTCAGCGTCTCGTCGGAGACGGACTGCGTGGCGGTGACCATCTCGCCGAGGTTCATCATCACGCCGACGAGCGACGCCGGGTTGGCGCCGATCTTCTCCGCGAAGTCGGTGAGCGAGGCACCACGCGACAGACGGACGGCCTGTCCGTTGCCGCGAGGCAGCATGACGCCGCCGACCGACGGGGCCTGCATGGCCTCGTACTCCTGGCGCCTCTGCCGCTTCGACTTGCGACCACGACGCGCCGGACCGCCGGGACGGCCGAACGCACCCTGTGTGCCACCACGGCCACCGGGGCCGCCGGGACGTCCACCGAAGCCGGGACGACCGCCGAAGCCGCCGCCACCGCCGCCGGGACGACCGGCACCGCCGCCGCCACCGCCGGGACCGGCCGGACGGCCGGCGAAGCCGCCACCGCCGCCGCCACCGGGACGACCCGCGAAGCCGCCGCCGCCACCGGGACGACCGGCACCGCCGGCGCCGCCGGGACGACCCGCCCCGCCGCCGGGACCACGGCCACCGCCGGGGCCACCGCCGGGACGCGGGCCCGCAGCGGGACGCTGCGGCATCATGCCGGGGTTCGGACGGTTACCGGCCGGAGCGCCGGGACGCGGAGCCTGCGGGCGGGGCATCCCGCCCGGGGTCGGACGAGCGCCGCCCTGGGCACCCTGCGGACGCGGAGCGCCGCCGGGGCCACCGGCGTTGCCCTGGGGGCGCGGGGCGCCGGGGCGCTCCTGACCACCGGGGCGCGGGGCACCGCCGGGACGGGGCGCCTGGGGGCGCGCCATGCCGGTGGAACCGCCGGAGGTGAACGGGTTGTTGCCCGGACGGGGACCGGCCGGACGTGCGCCGCCGGGACGCGGGGCGCCCTGGCCCGCGGGACGTGCGGGGCGGTCGCCGCCACGCTCGCCGCGGTTGTCACGCTGACCGCCGTCACGGTTGTCGCGCTGACCGCCGTCACGCTGACCGCCGGCCGGGGCCGGACGGGCGGGGGCGGGGCGCGGACCCGGAGTGGCACCCGCGGGACGCGGGGCCTGGGGCTGCTGGGGCGCGGCCGGCTGGGCCGGGGCCGGCGCCGAGAACTCGGCGACGGGGACCGGGGTCACCGGGGCGGGCCGGGGAGCCGGACGCGGGCCCGGACGGGGACCGGCCGACGGTGCGGCGGGAGCCGCGGGGGCGCCTGCCTCCGGCTCGGCGGTCGGCTTGGGAGCCGGTGCGCCGGGCTTGGGGGCGGCGGGACGTGCCGAGGCGGCCGGGGAGGGCGCCGCGGGCTTGGCGGGGGCGGCCTTGCGAGGCGCTCCCGGCTTGGCAGCGGACTTGCCGGCGTTGCCGCCGGGTCCCTGCAGTGCGTCAGTCAACTTGCGTACAACCGGCGCCTCGATCGTCGAGGACGCCGAACGGACGAATTCACCGAGTTCTTGGAGCTTGGCCATGACGACCTTGCTCTCGACGCCGAACTCCTTGGCGAGTTCGTATACCCGGACCTTAGCCACTTCGCTCCTTTTAGGTCCGGGTTACCGCCGGACCGTCGCTACTTCATGGGCGTACTCATCGCGTACTCATCGAGTGCTCATCGCAATCTCGACCTACTTCCAACTCGCGAGGTACCTGACCGCACGGGGACCCGTGCCGTTCACGTTCATTTTTCCTGCGGTGCCACCCGCTCGACGAACCGCTGCAAGGCGGAGGTGTCGAACGGCCCCTTGGCCTTGAAGGCCCGGGGGAATGCCCGGCGGCGGACCGCCAGGTCGAGACAGACAGATGCCGGGTGCACATAGGCACCCCGGCCGGGCAGCGTACCGCGTGGATCAGGCGCACAAGCGCCCTCGTCCACCACGATGCGCAGCAACTCGCTCTTGGCCGCTCGCTCCCGGCATCCCACACAGGTGCGTTCGGGACAAGCGCGGGCTTGCGTCCGGCCAGACACGGCTAAGTCTACCTCCCCGCGCCGACCTCACCCCTTTGGGGCAAAAATCGAACGGATGTTGTCGTGATCTCCAGCGGATTCCCGCGTCGATCTATTCCTCGCGGCCCGTGGGGGCCCCGGTTCCACCGGGGGTGCTCACCCCGACGGGCGGCACCGCTCCGGTGGCCCGGCCGCGGAGGTACGGCTCCGGCAGCCGGTGGCCGTACGGCGGTCAGCCGCGCTCCGAACGCTCCCGGGCCCGCTCGGCCCGCTCACGGTCGGCGACGTCGCGCTCCTCGTCCGTCTCGGTGTCCGGGCGGATGTCGATGCGCCAGCCGGTGAGGCGGGCGGCCAGACGGGCGTTCTGCCCCTCCTTGCCGATCGCCAGGGAGAGCTGGTAGTCGGGCACGGTCACCCGGGCGGAGCGGGCGCCGAGGTCAACGACCTCGACCTTGCTCACCCGTGCGGGGGACAGCGCGTTGGCGACCATCTCGGCCGGGTCGTCGGACCAGTCCACGATGTCGATCTTCTCGCCGTGCAGCTCGGCCATGACGTTGCGGACCCGGCCGCCCATCGGGCCGATGCAGGCGCCCTTGGGGTTGAGCCCGGACCGGGTGGAGCGGACCGCGATCTTGGTGCGGTGACCCGCCTCACGGGCGATGGCGCAGATCTCGACGGAACCGTCGGCGATCTCCGGGACCTCCAGCGCGAAGAGCTTCTTCACCAGGTTCGGGTGGGTGCGCGACAGGGTCACGGACGGGCCGCGGACGCCCTTGGCCACCCGGACGACGTAGGTGCGCAGCCGCAGACCGTGGGTGTACTCCTCGCCCGGCACCTGCTCCTGCACCGGCAGGATGGCTTCGAGCTTGCCGATGTCGACGAGGACGTTGCGCGGGTCCTTGCCCTGCTGGACCACGCCGGTGACGACGTCACCCTCGTGGCCCGCGTACTCGCCGAAGGTCCGGTCGTCCTCGGCGTCGCGCAGCCGCTGCAGGATGACCTGCTTGGCGGTGGTCGCCGCGATGCGGCCGAAGCCGGACGGGGTGTCGTCGAACTCCTTGGCCTCCTGGCCCTCTTCCAGGTCGGCCGGGTCCTCCGTCGCCCAGACGGTGACGTGACCGTTGCGGTCCAGCTCCACGCGCGCCCGGCGGAAGCTGCCGTCCGTGCGGTGGTACGCGATGAGGAGGGCCGACTCGATCGCCCCGACGAGCACGTCGAACGGGATTCCCTTGTCCTGCGCCAAGCCCTTCAGAAGCTTCACATCGATGTCCACGGCTACGCCTCCTCTTCCTTCTTGTCCTTGCGGTTGAATTCGATCTCCACGCGCGCCTTGTCGATCTCGGCGAAGGCGATCCTGCGTGCGGTGGGCTTGCGCCCCTTGACACCGGGAACCTCCAGGTCGAGGCCCTCGTCGTCGACCTCCAGGATGCGCGCGATCAGCTCGTCGGCGCCCGCCTCGGCGGTCAGCTTGAACTTGACCAGCCGGCCGGTGGCGCGGACGTAGTGGCGGTGCTCGGTCAACGGGCGGTCGGCGCCCGGCGAGCTCACTTCCAGGACGTACTCGTCCTCGCCCATCGCGTCGGTCTCGTCGAGCTTCTCGGAGAGGGAGCGGCTCAGCTCCGCGCAGGTGTCGAGTTCGACGCCGTCGTCCGAATCGACGACGATCCGCAGCACACGGCGGCGGCCGGCCCGGGACAACTCGATCTCTTCGAGGTCGAGCTGCGACGAGGCGACGAGCGGTTCGAGCAGCCCCCGCAGCCTCTCGCTCTGGTTGGTGCTCATCCGGGTGACTCCTCGGCCGCGTCTGCTGTTGTGGGGATCGTCGTGCGTCAGGACAAAGGGTATCCGGTCGCGGGGGGTGTTGCCGTCCTCAGGCCGCCCTCGCGCGGGTACGCTCGCGTGCGGTGATCACTTCAGGACAGATCCTGTCAGGACTTGTTCAAGCCCGAAGGAGAAAAGTGCGGCGCACGGGGACGACGCGCAGGGGGGCACTCACCGCCGCCGGAGCGCTCGCGGCAGGAGGGGTGCTGGCGGGCTGCGACGGCGAGGAGCGGTCGGCGGCCGGGCGGACCGGGACCGCGCGGACCGCCCGGACGACCCCGGAACAGAGACTGCGGACGGCCGGCGTGCGGACCAGCGCGGCCCTGCTGGCGCGGTACGACGAGGTCGCCGCCGCCCACCCCGCCACCGACGCCGGGCTCGCCCCGCTGCGGGCCGCCCTGCGCCAGCACACCGCGGCGCTCGCCGAAGGCACCACGGCACCGTCGCCGAGCCCGTCGGCGAAGGACCCGGCGAGCCCGGCGCCGCTGCCGTCGGCGACCGCCGCGCCCTCGACCGAGGCGGTCGGCAGCACCCCCGCCCCGTCCGCCACCCCGGCGGGGGACGCGCGGACGGCGCTGAAGGAGCTGGCGGCCGAGGCCCGGCGGGCGGGCGACGCGCACACCGCGTCGCTGCTGGAGGCAGAACCGGAGCTGTCCCGGTTGCTGGCGTCGGTCGCCGCCGCCTGCGGCGTGCACGCGTATCTGCTGACCGAGCTGGCCAAGGAGACCCCGGCATCATGACGGCCCAGGCACTGAAGGCGGCACAGGCCGCCCTGGCGGCCGAGCACGCGGCCGTGTACGGCTACGGCGTGGTCGGGGCGCGCACCTCCGGAAGCCGGCGCTCCGAGGCGACGGGCGCGTACCACGCGCACCGGGCCCGCCGTGACGCCCTCGCCCGGGCGGTGCGGGACCTGGGCGGTGTACCCGTGGCGGCGGACGCCGCGTACGCTCTGCCGTTCGCGGTGCGTGACGGTGCGGCGGCGCTCCGGCTGGCGGCCGTCCTGGAGGACGGCGTCGCGGGTGCCTGTGCCGACCTCGTACGCGCCACGGAGGGCACGGCACGGCGGGACGCCGCGCTCGCCCTGCGGGAGGCCGCCGTGCGTGCGGCCCACTGGCGGGGCTCCGGCACGGCCTTCCCCGGGCTCGCGGAGCGGGCCGGGCGGGCGGGGACCGGGTCCCCCTCTCCCCTGGAGGCCGCGGGCGCCGCCGGGACGCATTGAGACGGGTCACTGGACCGGCCTCGGAAAGGTACAGGTCAGGTATGGGTTTCGAACCGCCGCAGCGTCTGGCGCGAGCGCTGGACGAGCAGTACGGGAAGGCCGCGGCCGACGCGTGGCTGGGCTCGCTCGGCGCACTGGTGGAGGCGGAACTGTCCGCCGGCGGCCGGGACCTCTCCGTCGACCGGGTGGCCGCCCCCGGCGGGCGTACCAGCGTGGTCCTGCTGGTACGCCGGGCGGACGGCACCCCGGCGGCACTGAAGATCGCCCCGCCCGGGGCTGTGCCGGACGCCGAGCGTGCGGCACTGGCCCACTGGAACGGCTGGGGCTCGGTACGCCTGCTGTCGCCGCCCGACGCCGCGCCCGGGGCGGGGCCCGGCGGCGGGATGCTGCTGGAACGCCTGCATCCGGAGGTGTCGCTGCGTTCGCTGCCGGAGGCCAAGGCGCTGCTGGAGGCGGCGGGCACCGTGCGCAGGCTCTGGGTGGCACCGCCCGAGGGGCACGCGTTCGAGACGGTCGCGGAGCGGACCGGACGGCGGACCGGCGCGATGCGCGCGTTCGCCGCCGGGGACCCGGAGCTGGCGCCCCTGGTGGAGGCGGCGTTGGCGGTCCGCGAGGAGCTCGTCGCGGCCCCCGTCGAGGAGCTGCTGCTGCACGGCAACTTCCGGCAGAGCAAGGTGCTGTCGGGCGAGCGGGCGCCCTGGCTGACGGTCGGGCCCGAGCCGCTGGTGGGCGAGCGCGCCTACGACCTGGCGCGCCTGGTGCGCGACCGGGTGGAGGACCTGATCGCCTCACCGGGCGGGCCCGCGACGGCGCGCCGCCGGGTGCGCAAGCTGGCGGACTCGCTGGAGGTGGGCCAGGAGCGGCTGCACGGCTGGACGCTGTTCCGGGCGGTGGAGTCGGGCACCCGGGCGCTGGCCGAGGGACGGCAGCAGACCGGCGAGATGTCGCTGGAGTTCGCCGGCTGGCTCTGACCGCCGCTTCCCGGGTACGGAGGAACCCCCCGCGCAACGGGTG
>NZ_JBHWZJ010000335.1:0-7655 GCF_042728415.1 Streptomyces sp. NPDC060198
GGGCCGCGGGGGTCCCCTCCCCCCCGGGGCCCCCGGCGGCCCCCGCGGGGGGCCCCCCGCCGCTACTCCGTACGCAGCCCGTCCGGCCGCATCAGGCGCCAGAGCACCGGCAGCGAGAGCAGGGTCACCAGCAGGACCACTCCGGCACCCGCTCCGGCCATCGGCAGGAACAGCCACCAGTCCGAGACCGGCTTGGCGGTCATCCAGGACAGCCCCCAGCCCAGCGCCAGCCCGCCGACGACCGCGACCACCAGCCCCACCGCCACCGGGATCGCGGTCTGCCAGAACACCGACCAGCCCAGCGTGGAGCGCCGGGTCCCGAACGCCACCAGCACCGACAACAGGCGCTTGCGTTCACGGAGCTGCTCCAGCTGCTGCACGAGCATCGAGGCGGCCATCAACAGCAGGGTCGCGGTCCCGCCGACCTTGAGGGCGGTCTGGATGCTCGCGTACCGGCCGTCCCGCTCGGTCGAGTTCAGCGCGACCACCCGCATCGAGGGGTCGATCACGGCCGCCGTGTTCCGGACGAGCTCGGAGACGTCCGGCACGCTCTCGTCGATCTTCACCTGGAGGACGATCGTCGCGCCCGGCAGGGTGGCCGGATCGATCGCGCCGAGGGTGGCGAGGATGCCCGTGGTCTCCTCGCCGTGCGGGTCGAAGCGCCCGGTGACGGTCCGCGCCGCCGCGGGGAGGGTCCAGCGGACCGGGCCGCCGGCCGTCCCGTAGTCGTCGATCTCGACCTCCTCGCCCTTGCGGGCCGACTCGTCGACCCAGTCGGACATCTCCTGGTCGTGGGCGGGGTGGGCGACGAAGGTGTCGCCGTCCGCGCAGTCGCCGATCCTGGCGAGTTCCTTCAGCGTCGCGCAGTCGCCGACCGTGATCGACGTGGTGGGCTGGACCTCGTCCTCGGAGTACGTGCCCGGCTTGGTCGCGTACACGTCGACCGTGCCGATGACCTTCTCCACGCCCTCGGTGGCCCGGAGCGAGGCGATCGCGCCGGTGGCGCCCTCGCCGGTGACGTTCTGCGAGGCCATGTAGAACTGGGCCCGGGTGGGGTCCTGGCCGGTCATCCGGTTGAAGTCGGTGTTCATCGAGGCGAACAGCATCTGGAGCGCCACCGCACCCGCCACCGCCACGGTGATCCCGCTGACCGTCCGTGCCGCCGTTCCCGCGCTCAGCTGGAGCCGGCGTCCGGCCAGCTGCCAGGGCACCGGCCCGCCGCGCAGCCTGTTCACGCACGCCTCCACCGCCCAGGGCAGCAGCAGTGCCAGGCCGCCCAGGACGAGCACCGCGCCGATGACGATCGGGGTCGCCTCGGCCGTGCCGTCCTCGGGCGCCCTGCCCTTCGCCGCGAAGACGCCGAGCCCGGCCAGCGGCACCAGCAGCCGCCACCAGAGCCGCCGCTTGCGGCTGCGCGCGTCCCGTACGACACCCAGCGGCTCCACCACCACCGACCGCATGGCGACCAGGGTCACCAGCACCGCGCAGGCCGGTACGGCGCACGCGATCAGCGCGGCCATGGGGACGGAGGGGGCGAGGTCGGCGGGGAAGACGCTCTGCTCCCAGACCGAGAGGGAGCCGACGAACGGCCGCCCCGCGAGGAAGAGGACCGCCCCGCAGGCCAGCCCGAGCACCGCGCCGAACAGCGCCTCCCCCGCCGCGATCCAGCGGACCGAGCGGGTGTCCGCGCCCACCAGGCGCAGCGCGGCGAGGCGGCGGTCCCGCCGGTCGCCGCCGAACCGCACGGCGGTGGCGATGAAGATGGCCACCGGCATCAGCAGCACCACGCCGACCATCACGCCGAGCACGAGGAGCAGCGGGCTGAGCGGCGGGACGGGCAGCCCGCCGCCGTAGCCGTTCAGCCGGTGGCCGCCGTTCGACCGGTCGAGGGTGGAACTGCCCAGGTAGAAGCGGAGTTCGCCGGGGGAGACCAGACCCGCGTCGGAGATCGTGCCGTCGACGGCGTACGGCAGCCGTTCGCGGAGCAGGCGTCCGTCCGGGGCGTCCAGCATCTCGGCGAGGGCGGGCGAGACGTACATCCGGCCCGCCGCGGGGATGCGCGGCAGGCCCGCCGGCAGCACCGGGTGCGCGCCGTCGGCGCGCATCAGCACGCCCTGGACGGCGCGGTGGCGGTACTCGGTGTCGATCGAGGTGACGAGGACCGTGCGGTCCGTCTTCTTGTTGGTGTCGGGAGCCAGGGAGGCACGGCTCTCCGACCGGGCATCGCTGCGGTTCTCGCGCGCGTCCAGCAGATGCGGGACGGCGGAGGCGACGAGCAGCAGCAGCACGCCGATGCCCACGCCGACGGCGGTGAGCAGCGTGCGTGCCCATCCCTCGCGCCCGCCCGCCGCGGCGAAACGGATGCCGAGCCCGAGGTCCCGGAGCCGGGCGGGGGTACGTGTGCGGGAGAGGGGGCCGGGCGGCGTCGTCACAGGGCGTACTCCAGGTCGGCGGCCCGGCCGTCCCGGACCGTGACGTCCCGGTCGGAGTAGGCGGCGACGCGTGCCTCGTGGGTCACCAGCACCACGGCGGTCCCGGCGGACCGGGCGGCTTCGGTGAGCAGCTCCATGACCCGCTCACCGTTGAGGGAGTCCAGCGCGCCGGTCGGCTCGTCCGCGAAGAGCACCTTCGGGGAGGAGGCCAGGGCGCGGGCCACGGCGACCCGCTGGCCCTGACCGCCGGAGACCTCGCCGGGACGTTTCGCCGCCAGGTCCTCGACCTCCAGGCGCTCCATCCAGTGCAGCGCGGTCCGTTCGGCGGTCTTGCGGCGGACGCCGTCCAGCCTCAGCGGGAGCGCCACGTTCTCCACGCAGGTCAGTTCGGGGACGAGCTGGCCGAACTGGAAGACGAAGCCGAACTCGGTGCGGCGCAGGGCGCTGCGCTCGGCGTCGGACATCGAGGAGAGCTCACGGCCCGCGTAGGTGACCGAGCCGGAGTCGGGCGTGACGATCCCGGCGAGGCAGTGCAGCAGGGTGGACTTGCCCGAGCCGGAGGGGCCCATCACCGCGACGACCTCGCCGGGGTGGACGGAGAAGGAGGCGCCGTCGAGCGCGGGCGTCGCGCCGTACGCCTTGCGCAGGTCGCGGGCGGCGAGCAGGGGGGCGGGGAGCGGGGAGCCGGGGAGTGCGGGGCCGGGGAACGTCACGGGGTGATCACCTCGGCGAGCTTGTCGAGCCGGGCGGCGGTCAGTTCCAGCCACCGCAGGTCGGCCTCCAGATGGAAGAGCGCGTGATCGCAGATCAGCTGGTCGGCGAGGTCGCCGTCGCGTTTGCGCGCCGTCAGTGTCCGCATCAGCCGCAGGTGTTCGGCGCGCTGGGTGTCCAGCACTCCGGCCGCGCCGCGACCGGTCAGGATCGCCAGCACCACCTTGGTGTACAGGGTCGACTGGAGGTAGGGCTCGGGCTTCTCCGGCTGGGCGAGCCAGTCGGCGACGTCCGTGATCCCGGCGTCCGTGATGGCGTACCGCTTGCGCTCGGGACCTCCGTCGCTCTCGACGCCGTCGACCTCGACGAGCCCGTTCTTCAGCAGCCGGGACATGGTCGAGTAGACCTGCCCGTAGTGCAGGGGGCGGTCGTGGCCGAACTTCTCGTCGAAGGTGCGCTTCAGGTCGTAACCGTGACGGGGACCGGACTCCAGGAGTCCGAGCAGGGTGTGGCCGATAGACATGCGGAGCACTGTACATGGTGTGTATACATGCGGTGTATAGCTGGTGCCGCGTCAGCCAGGGTTTGCCCGCCGAGGAGCGGCGGTGCGGCGCCGCTCCTCGGCTACCCGGGGGGCAGGAAGCGGCGCCGTCCCGGTGGTCACTCCGGTGGGCGCGCCTTCGACTCGGGCGCCGGGGGCCCGGGCGGGCGTCCCCGGCGGGCGATGGGGGCCGTGGTGCCGGGCAGCCGGCCCGCCTCGGCCAGTGCCCGCCGCAGCAGGAACTCGATCTGCGCGTTGGCGCTGCGCAGCTCGTCGGAGGCCCAGCGCGCCAGCGCGTCGTGCACGGCGGGATCGAGCCGCAGCAGCATCTGCTTGCGCCGCCGCGGCCCGCTCCCGGTGGTCTCTTCGGTCACTGGTAGAGCGTGCCCGTGTTGAGGACCGGCTGCGCGGCGCGGTCCCCGCAGAGCACCACCATCAGATTGCTGACCATGGCGGCCTTGCGCTCCGAGTCCAGCTCCACGATGTCCTGCTCGGCGATCCGGGTGAGCGCCATCTCGACCATGCCCACGGCGCCCTCGACGATCTGCTTGCGGGCCGCGACGACCGCCCCCGCCTGCTGGCGCTGAAGCATCGCCGAGGCGATCTCGGGGGCGTACGCGAGGTGGCTGAAGCGCGATTCGATGATCTGGACCCCGGCCGCCCTCACCCGGGCGGTCAGCTCGACGGCCAGCTTCTCGGTGATCTCCTCGGCGTTGCCCCGCAGCGAGAGGCCGCCCTCCTCGTGGGCGTCGTAGGGGTACTCGATGGCGATGTGCCGGACGGCCGCCTCGGTCTGGGTGGCGACGAACTCCAGGAAGTCGTCCACCTCGAAGAGTGCCTGCGCGGTGTCCTCGACCTTCCAGACGACGATCGCGGCGAGCTCGATCGGGTTGCCGTAGGCGTCGTTGACCTTGAGCACCGCGGTCTCGTGGTTGCGGACCCGGGTGGAGATCTTCCGGCTGCTGGTGAGCGGGTTGATCCAGCGCAGGCCGTCGGTCCGGATGGTGCCGACGTACCGGCCGAAGAGCTGGATGACCCGGGCCTCGCCGGGCGCGACCATCTTCACCCCGCTCATGCAGAAGAACGAGGCGATGACGACCAGGATGCCGACGATCACCAGGGCCGCGCCCGCGCCGTCGTTGCCGCCCGATCCGGTCACGCCGCCGATGACGATCACGCCGATGCCGATGAGGACGCCGACCACGGTGAGCAGCAGGCCGAGGCCGCCGGGGATGGAGTGCGCGGTCACCTCTCTGACCTGCGGGGCCGGCAGCTGGGGTGCGTCGACGGGCAGATCGGTGGTGGGCGTGGGTGTGGACGGGATCTGCTGGTGGTCGTCGTGCTGTTCGGACACGGGGTCCCCCGATTCGTCTGACTCCCCGGCGGGCGCGGAGGAGTTCTTGGCTTTCAAAGTGATATCACATTAATGCTTTTCGCAACCATGGGGCCCTCTGCGGAGTCGGTTCCTTGAGAAGCGGGTGCTGATTCTCACGTCCGGAAAAGGCCGGATCGCTTGCTTTTTGTCCGTCCTGACGGTGTTAGCTGTCTTGGCTGGGCAGAGCTGACGGCAGAACTGACGGCAGGGCTCACGAACGGACCGACGGCACAGCCGGACAGGACCGAACGGGCCGCGGGGGACCGACCGACCGAGAAACAGGAGCGACACAGCGATGGGGCGAGCGGATGAGCGACGTGCCCGCAGCAGGGAGGCACGGGCCGGCAAGAAGGGCGGCATACGCGGGCTCTTCACCTGGAAGCGGCTCCTGGGCACCTTCTTCGGCCTCTGCCTGCTGGTGATGGGCGCCTTCGTCGTGCTGTACCTGTACGTACCGGTGCCCGAGGCGAACGCCCAGGCGCAGAAGCAGAGCAACGTCTACAAGTACAGCGACGGCACCGTGCTGGCCCGCACGGGCGAGGTCAACCGGGAGATCGTCGACCTCGCGCAGGTCCCGAAGGAGGTGCAGCACACCTTCGTCGCCGCCGAGAACAAGACGTTCTACCAGGACAAGGGCGTCGACCTGAAGGGCACCACCCGTGCCCTGCTCAGCACTGTCTCCGGCAAGGGCAAGCAGGGCGGCTCGACCATCACCCAGCAGTACGTGAAGAACTACTACCTCACGCAGGACGCGACGGTCTCCCGCAAGCTCAAGGAACTGGTGATCTCGCTCAAGGTCGACCAGAAGATGAGCAAGGACGACATCCTCGCCGGGTACATCAACACCGCCTTCTACGGCCGCGGCGCCAGCGGCATCCAGGCCGCCGCCCAGGCGTACTACGGCGTGGACGCTTCCAAGCTCGACGTCTCGCAGGGCGCCTACCTCGCCTCGCTGCTCCAGGCCCCCAGCCAGTACGACTGGGCCACCGCCACCGACACCGGCAAGCGCCTGGTCAAGGACCGCTGGGCCTACACCCTCGACAACATGGTCGAGAAGGGCTGGCTGAGCAGCGCCGACCGCCAGAGCCTGAAGTTCCCCGTCCCGAAGGACCCCAAGGCCGCACCCGGCATGGAGGGCCAGACCGGCTACCTCGTCGAAGAGGCCAAGGCCGAGCTCAAGGACCAGGGCGTCACCGAGGAGCAGCTCGAAGCCGGCGGCTGGACCATCACGCTCAACATCGACAAGAAGCGCCAGAAGCAGCTGGAGAAGTCGGTCGACGACCAGCTGGAGTCGAAGCTCGACCGGAAGAACAACAAGGTCGACGCCACCGTCCAGGCGGGAGCCACCTCGGTCGACCCGAAGACCGGCGCGATCGTCGCCATGTACGGCGGGGTCGGCTACACCGAGCACTACACCTCCAACGCCACCCGCAGCGACTACCAGCCCGCCTCCACCTTCAAGCCGCTGGTGCTCGCCTCTGCTCTGGAGAACGAGTCCACCACCCAGGACGGCGACCTGATCGGCCTGAACACGACCTACGACGGCACCAGCAAGCGGCCGGTCGTCGGCAGCGACACCCCGTTCTCCCCGGAGAACGAGGACGACCAGGACTACGGCGACATCAGCGTGCAGAAGGCGCTGAACGCCTCGGTCAACTCCGTCTTCGCGCAGATGGTCGTCGACGTCGGCCCCGGCAAGGTGAAGAAGACCGGGCTGAGCCTCGGCCTGCCGGACAAGAACTTCCCCGAGCGCCCCGCGATCACGCTGGGCACCATGGAGGCATCGACCGAGGACATGGCCGGCGCCTACGCCACCCTCGACAACCACGGCAAGAAGGTCACGCCGTTCATCGTGAAGTCGGCCGAGCACCGCGACCGCACGGTCGAGGCGGTCGATGGCGTCGGCAAGCAGGTGATCAGCCGCAAGTCGGCCGACACCGTGACCCAGGCGATGACCGGGGTCATCGACTCCGGTTCCGGCCAGGCCGCCAACACCACCGCGTACGAGGCGGCGGGCAAGACCGGTACGTCCGAGAACAACAAGGCGGCCTGGTTCGCCGCCTACACCCCCGAGTTGACCACCGTCGTCGCGCTCTTCGGCGAGGACGGGAAGAACCACCACCAGGTCAGCCTGACCGGCACCGCCAACTCCGGCCGCGCCAACGGCGGTGGCTTCCCCGCCCGGATCTGGGCCGACTACACGCTGGGCGCGCTGAACGGCGGCTCCGACGCGCAGTTCGACCTGGAGGACGTGGAGAAGGGCGAGGTGCCCTACACCCCGCCGCCGACCCCGACCGAGTCGGCCTCGCCCACCCCGACGCCGAGCGCCACGACCCCGTCCCCGTCGGCGACGCCCTCGGAGGAGCCGACGGAGACCGAGACCCCGTCGCCCGACCCGAGCGAGTCGACCCCGGTCGAGCCCAGCGAGACGCCTTCCGGCGGACTGGACCCCGGGGACGGCGACAGCGGCGACGACGGCGACCAGACGGGCGGACGCCCAGGCGGCACCGGCCTGCTGGGCTGAGAGCCCGACGGGCTCCGAGCGGCGGCGGGCGGGCCCGCGCGCACGGGTGAGGGGCGGTACCGGAGGTGATCC
>NZ_JBHWZJ010000336.1:0-7648 GCF_042728415.1 Streptomyces sp. NPDC060198
GTGTATAATACCCCCCCCCATGTCTTGCTGATCCGCCCCGGCCGCGGGGCGACACCGCGCCCGGCGGCCACTTTCGTCTGTGCGTGGGTCCTGCCGTCTGCCGCGTGCGGTCAGCTGCCGGAGCCGTTCTTGTCGAGGATGTCCTGGTACCAGGTGCGGAGCTCGTCGCCACCGCTCTGCTTCCACGTGGAGACCGCCGCCTCCAGGTCGCTGACCTTCTTGCGACCGCGCCGGATGTCCTTCTGCAGGTCGTCGAAGGGCGTGTACAGGGAGGCGTACCGCTGGGGCTCGACGATCTGCATGCCGAAGAAGAGCGGCTTCTTGATGTTCGGCGCCTGGCGGGCCATCCACCCCGCGTAGTCCTGGACCAGCTTGGGCTCGTCGGGGAAGGCGATGGTGTGCGGCGGGGAGGCCAGGAAGAGGAACGTGGAGGGCTGGGCCTCCTGGATGCCCTGGTCCGTGAAGGTCGGGACGCCGTCCTTCACGTTGTAGTGGGTCCCCTGGACGCCGTAGTTGGTGAGCATGAACTCCTCGGTGCCGTAGGGGGCTGCCGCGAAGTCGGCGATGGCGAGGAACTCCTCGATCTTCGCCTTGGGGAGCTTCTTGCTGAGGAAGGTGTAGATGCCGGCCGGGTCGTCCTGCCAGAGGACCGGCTTGCCGCCGTCGGCCGAGAAGAAGTCGAGCGCCTGCATGTCGAACTTCGGGTTGGCGGCCTTCTGCTCGGTCACCATGCCCTTCCAGCCGCCGGTGCCGTCGTTGTACATGACGATGTGGCCGCTGGTGAAGCGGATCTTGGAGTCCGCGTCCTTGTTGGCCTCGGCGTCCGGGTGGACGTAACCGAGGTCGTGGAGCTTGCGGGCGAAGGCCAGGGCCTCGCGGTACTCCTTGGTCTCGATCTTGTGGACCAGCTTGCCGTCCTGGAGCTGCCAGTAGTGCGGGGCGTCCGGGAGCACGCCGTAGAGCTTCTGGATGCAGGTCCACAGGTCGTCGAAGGCCCAGACCTTGCTCTTCGGGGCGGTGTACTCCTTGCCGAAGGCGAGCAGGTCGTCGGCGCTGGCCGGGACCGCGCCGGAACCGACGATGTCCTTGCGGTAGAAGATCGCGTTGCCGATGACCGGCGACGGCATGGGCAGGCCGCGCAGCTTGCCGCCGAAGACCGAGTACTGCCAGGCGCCGGTGGGGATGTTGGCGAGGTTCGGGTACTTCTTCACCCCGTCGCCGGCCAGGTAGGGGCTGAGGTCGGCGAACTTCGCGGTGATGGCGTTGCGGATCTGGCCCTGCATGTTCCAGCCGGGGATGGTCACCGCGTCCGGGATGTCGTCGCCGGCGAGCACGGCACCGATCTTGTCCTGGTACGTGTTGCCGTCCTGCGGGTCGAAGTTGAGCGTCGCGCCGACCGCCTTGTTGACCGCCGTGTAGTACGGGTTGTTCTTCTTCGGGACGGTGCCCCACAGCGGGGTCATCACTCGGAAGGAAGAGCCCTTGCCGGGAGGGGACTTGACCGACTTCGCCAGCGGGTCGGGCAGCTTGGTGAAGCCGGGGCTCGATCCGTTGACGCTGGCCACGTCGGGCTGCACCAGGTTGGAGGGCAGATAGCTCGGCACGACCTTGCTGAGCGCCTTGCCGCTCGTCGTGCCCTCCCGGGTCCCCGAATCGGAGCCGGAACCGCCGCACGCGGCCAGCAGCGGTACGCCGCCCGCCACGGCCACCGCAGCGAAAGCGCTCGAAGCGAGGAAGCTCCGGCGGTTCGGCGTTACGGCGCGGAGGCCCGGAGCGTCGCTCTCGGACCGGTTCGTGGCGGGGGAGGAATTCGGCGTCATTGCGTCAACCCTTCATGGCGCACCAGGACGACACACGGCGGGCGACCGCCGTTCGGTTCCTGAGTCTGAGGTGGGCGTAACTGGACGGAGCCGCCCGAATCGGGCGGTCCGACCGGGCGGTGACGGCTTGAAGTCACCGCCGGCGGCGAGACCGGGAACGGACCGCGGAGGACGAGGCCACCCGAGGCACTTTCCGGAGACACCGGCTGAGCACCCTCGAAGTGCTGTCGAAGCGCTTCGATGTTGCAGCGAGGTTAAGTGAAGGGGGTCAGCCGCACAAGAGTTCGCCCGCACATTCCTCGGAGCTGTTTCCATAACGTTTCCCGTGTCCCTGGGCGGCTCCTGTGAGCCGGGCAGGCCGAGTCAACCCGCCGCACTCTTGACACTTGGCCGGTCGTACGCGGAGCATCGAAGCGCTTCGAAAGATCACCAGCTGATGTTCCGAAGGACCCGCGGCAGCCCATGGCTCCGCCAGACCTCCCACCTTTCCAAGGGGACCCGCACGTGACGGACCTTCCGCTTCCCTTCCGCGACCCGCAGTTGCCCTTCGAGGCGCGCGTCGACGACCTGCTCCAGCGGCTCACGGCCGACGAACGGATCGCGATGCTGCACCAGTTCGCCCCGCCGGTGGAGCGACTGGGGCTGGCGGCTTTCCGTACCGGCCAGGAGGCGCTGCACGGTGTCGCCTGGATGGGCGGGGCGACCGTGTTCCCCCAAGCCGTCGGTCTTGGCGCCACCTGGAACGACGACCTGGTACGCCGGGTCGGTGAAGCCGTGGGCGACGAGGTGCGGGCCAAGCGCCGGAACGACGACCGGGTCGGCCTCAACGTCTGGGCCCCGACAGTGAATCTCCTGCGCCACCCCCTGTGGGGACGCGGCGAGGAGGGCTACTCCGAGGACCCCGCGCTCACCTCCGCCATCGCCGTCGCCTACACCCGCGGCCTGCGCGGCGAGCACCCCCGGTACTGGCGCACCGCCCCGGTCCTCAAGCACTGGCTCGCCCACAACAACGAGACCGACCGCGACACCGCCTCCTCCTCCGTGCGCCCCCGCGTTCTGCACGAGTACGACCTGCGCGCCTTCCGCGACGCGGTCCGCGCCGGAGCGGTCGCCGGTGTCATGCCGGCCTACAACCTCGTCAACGGCCGTCCCAACCACGTCTCCCCGCTGCTCGCAAGCCAGTTGAGGCAGTGGACCGACCAGCCGCTCGTCGTCTGTTCCGACGCCGGCGCACCCTCCAACCTGGTCGACTCCGAGCACTACTACGACACCCACGAAGAAGCCACCGCCGCCTCCCTCAAGGCGGGCGTCGACAGCTTCACCGACCACGGCACCGACTCGTCCGTGATGACCGGCCGCATCCGCGACGCGCTCGCCAAGGGCCTCCTCGACCCCGAGGACATCGACCGGGCGGTGCGCAGGCTGCTCCATCTGCGTTTCGCGCTCGGCGAGTTCGACCCGGAGCTCGACCCGTACGCGGCCACCGACGCCTTCGACACCCCCGCCCACCGCGAACTCGCCCTGGAGGCAGCCGAACAGGCCGCGGTGCTGCTCAAGAACGACGGTCTGCTGCCGCTCGCGCCGCGCGCGGGGCGGAAGGTCGCGGTCGTCGGCCTGCTCGCCGACGCCTGCAAACTCGACTGGTACAGCGGTACCCTGCTGCACCGCTCGACCCCGCTCGACGGACTCCGCGCCCGCTACGGCGCGGACGACGTGCTGTACGCCGAGGGCGTCGACCGGGTCCTGCTGACCTGCGACGACGGTCAGCTCCTCGCACCGGCCGCCGGGGTGGGCGCCGGCGCCGCGCGCGGCGAGGAAGGCGCGCTCGACCCGGCGCTCCTCACCGGCCGCACCGACCTCCCGCCGCTCGTCGCCGCCCCCGAGGGCACCGCCCTCGCCCTGGTCGACTGGGGCGACGGCGTCCTCACCCTGCGCACCGACGAGGGGCTGTACCTCTCCGTCGCCGAGGACGGTTTCGTCCGCGCCTCCGCCGAGGAGCCGGGCGGCTGGATCGTCCAGGAGACGTTCCGCCTGGAAGCGGTCGAGGGACACGACGGAGGACACCGCCTTCTGCACGTCGGTACGGGTGGGTACGTGTCTGTCGCCGCCGAGGGCGCAAAGGTTGCCGAGAACGGCGAAAAGATTCCGGCGGACCGCGCCACCGTCCTCGTCGTCGAGACCGTCGAGCGCGGCGAGGACGAGGTCGCACGGGTCGCTGCCGAGGCCGACACGGTCATCGTCGTCGCGGGCAACGACCCCCACATCAACGGCCGCGAGACCGAGGACCGCACCACCCTCGCCCTCCCCGCCCAGCAGGAGAAGCTCTGGCGCGCCGCGCACGCCGCCAACCCGCGCACCGTGCTGGTCCTGACCTCCGCCTACCCGTACGCCGTACCGGAGGCCGACGCCACACTCCCCGCCCTGGTGTGGACCGCCCACGGCGGCCAGGCCGCCGGCACCGCGCTCGCCCGCCTCCTCGCCGGAGACGTCTCCCCGGCCGGCCGACTCCCGCAGACCTGGTACGCGTCCGACGCCGACCTGCCGGACCTGTTCGACTACGACGTCATCGGATCCCGCCAGACGTACCTCTACTTCGACGGCGCCCCGCTCTACCCGTTCGGCCACGGCCTCTCCTACGCCTCCTTCGGCTACGAGGACCTCACCGTCGCCCGCGAGGACGACCTGCTCCGGGTCGGCCTGACCGTCACCCACGACGGCGGGGCGGCCTCCGACGAGGTCGCCCAGCTCTACGTACGCCGCACCGGACCGGACGCCGCCCGGCTGCCGCTGCGCAAGCTGGTCGGCCACCGCAGGCTGCACCTCGCTCCCGGCGGCTCTGAGCGCGTCGAGTTCCTGGTGTCCGTGGCCGAGCTGGGCCACTGGGACGTGGCGCACGGCCGCTGGACCGTGGAGCC
Organism: Streptomyces sp. NPDC060198; assembly: GCF_042728415.1. Classification (NCBI taxonomy): domain Bacteria; kingdom Bacillati; phylum Actinomycetota; class Actinomycetes; order Kitasatosporales; family Streptomycetaceae; genus Streptomyces; species Streptomyces sp. NPDC060198. The sequence continues at coordinate 4,736 of NZ_JBHWZJ010000336.1, forward strand.
GGGCGCGTACGAGCTGCTGGCCGGGGCGTCCAGCGCGGACATCCGGCTCACCACCGCGGTGGAGCTCGGCGGAGAGCCCTCCGGGCCCCGCCCCGTCCTTGGCGCGGGCATCGAGGCGGCCGACTACGACGAGCAGCGCGGCACCGAGATCGTCGACCGTGAGAAGACGGACGGCGACGCGGTCACCACGACCGGTACCGAAGCGGAAGGCGGCCGACTGGTCTTCGAGGGGTGCGACTTCGGGCCGGGCGTGCGCAGTGTCACCGTCCACGCGGCGGGCGAGGGCACGGTCGAGATCGAAACGGACGGCGCCGCCGCGGCCGTCGACGTCCCCGCCACCGGCGGCCCGTACGACTACCGGTCGGTGACCGCGGCCTTCGGCGCGGACGGGGTGGCGGACCTCCGGGTCACGCTGCGCGGGTCCGTGCGCCTCGCCCGCCTCACCTTCGCCCCCTCGGGAGCGTCCGAGTGAGCCGGTACCGCGCCGCAGCAGCCAAGCCTCCGCTCACCACCGCCCCCGGAAGAGAGTCCTCATGAAGTTCACCGACGGATTCTGGCTCATGCGGGAGGGGGTCAGCGCGTCCTACGCCACCGAGATCCGCGATCTGCGCGTGGACGCCGACCGGATCACCGCCCACGCGGCGGTCATGCGTGTCACCGGGCGCGGCGACACCCTCAACACCCCGCTGATCACGGTCGAATGCTTCACGCCCGCCGAGGGGATCATCGGCGTCCGCGCGACCCACCACGCCGGCAAGGTCAACCACGGCCCGGACTTCGAGCTGTCGGTGGACCCGGCACCGCACGCGTCGGTGCGTACCACGCGGGAGGGTTCGGTCTCCGAACTCACCAGCGGTCCGCTGACCTTGAGGATCGACAGGGAAGGTCCCTGGGGTCTCGCCTTCCTCGACGCGGACGGGCGTCGGCTCACCGGCGCGGACCGCAAGGGCACCGCCTTCGCCACCACCCCCGACGGCGCCCACCACATGATCGCCCAACTCGCCCTGGCGGTGGGGGAGAACATCTACGGCCTCGGCGAGCGCTTCACCCCCTTCGTGAAGAACGGCCAGGTCGTCGACGTCTGGCAGGCGGACGGCGGCACCAGCAGCGAACTGGCCTACAAGAACATCCCGTTCTACCTCTCCTCGCGCGGCTACGGCGTCTTCGTCAACCACCCCGGCAAGGTGGCCTTCGAGATCGGCTCCGAATCGGTGGGCCAGGTGCAGTTCAGCGTCGAGGACCAGACGCTGGAGTACTACGTCGTCGCCGGCCCCACGCCCAAGGACGTCCTGGCCCGCTACACCGCCCTCACCGGCCGCCCCGCGCTCCCCCCGGCCTGGTCCTTCGGGCTGTGGCTCACCACCTCCTTCTGCACCTCGTACGACGAGGGGACGGTGACCTCCTTCGTGGAGGGCATGGCCGAACGTGACATCCCGCTCTCCGTCTTCCACTTCGACTGCTTCTGGATGCGCGAGTACCAGTGGTCGGACTTCCTCTGGGACCCTGACGTCTTCCCCGACCCCGAGGGGATGCTGGCCCGCCTCAAGGAGCGAGGGCTGCGCATCAGCATGTGGATCAACCCCTACATCGCCCAGAAATCGGCGCTGTTCGCCGAAGGGGCCGACAAGGGCTACCTCGTCCGCAGGCCCAATGGCGACATCTGGCAGTGGGACCTCTGGCAACCGGGCATGGCGCTGGTCGACTTCACCAACCCCGCCGCGACCGCCTGGTTCCAGAGCAAGCTGAAGGTCCTCCTCGACCAGGGAGTCGACTGCTTCAAGACGGACTTCGGCGAGCGCATCCCCACCGAGGTCGTCTGGCACGACGGCTCCGACCCCGAGCGGATGCACAACTACTACGCGCAGATCTACAACCGCGCGGTCTTCGAACTCCTGGAGAAGGAGCGCGGCAGCGGTGAGGCGGTGCTCTTCGCCCGCTCGGCGACCGCCGGCGGCCAGCAGTTCCCCGTCCACTGGGGCGGCGACTGCTTCGCCTCCTTCAACGCGATGGCCGAATCCCTGCGCGGCGGCCTGTCGTTGAGCCTCTCCGGCTTCGGATTCTGGAGCCACGACATCGGAGGTTTCGAAGGCACCCCCGACCCGGCCGTCTTCAAGCGCTGGGTGGCCTTCGGCCTCCTCTCCTCGCACAGCCGCCTGCACGGCAACGTCTCCTACCGTGTGCCGTGGGAGTTCGGCGAGGAAGCGGTCGAGGTGACACGGCAGTTCACCCTCCTCAAGCACCGGCTGATGCCCTACCTCTACGGCGCCGCGGCCGAGGCCCACCGCACCGGCGTCCCGGTGATGCGCCCGATGCTGCTGGAGTTCCCGGACGACCCGGCGACCCGCACCCTGGACCGGCAGTACATGCTCGGTCCTGACCTGCTCGTCGCCCCGGTCTTCTCGGCCGAGGGCGAGGTGGAGTACTACGTCCCCGAGGGCACCTGGACCCACCTGCTCACCGGCGAGACGGTCACCGGACCGGTCTGGCGCCAGGAGACCCACGGATTCGACAGCCTCCCGCTGTACGTCAGGCCCGGCGCGGTGCTCCCCTGGGGCAGCGACGACCAGCGCCCGGACGGCGACTGGCTCGCCGACCTCACCCTGCGGGCCTTCGGCCCCGTGCCGGAATCGGGGACGGCCACCACCGCGGTCACCGTCCCCGGCCTGACCGGCGAACCGGCCGCGACCTTCCACGTCACCCGTGACACGGACGGCGTACGGGTGACGGCGGAAGGCAGCGGACGGCCCTTCCGCGTCACGGTCGAGGCGACCGGGGCGACGGCGGAGGGAACGGGCACGGTGAAGATGCCGCACGCCGGCTGACGTGGGCGTGAGGCCGGTCGTGGGGGGGGGGGGCCGCCCCCCCGGCCCCCCCGCGCCCGCCCGGGGGCGGCGGCCCGCCGGCGCCCCGGCC
>NZ_JBHWZJ010000337.1:0-7641 GCF_042728415.1 Streptomyces sp. NPDC060198
GGTTCGGTCCGGCCCCCGCCGGCGCTTCCGCCGGCTGCCGCTCAGCGGGTCAGGATCAGTCCGCAGCTGTAGGCGCGGGCGTGGCCGAGGCCGTTCGACAGGGCTCCCACGAGGGTTTCCGGGTCGGTGACCGTGAGGGAGCCGCGGATCTCGGCGCGGCCGATCCGCAGCGGCTTGTCGCGATGGGCGCTCGACACGGTCGGCAGCATGCGGATGCCCAGGGCGGAGGGGTCGGCCGTGGCGCCGATACGGGTCACGCCGTCCTCCGCGTTCGCCGGCTCCCCGTCCGCCTGGAGACGACGGGAGAACCATCCCTTCACGTGCTCCGGTGTGGTGTGAGCGGTCCTGGTGCCACGGGCCTTCTCCGAGACGGGTCTGCCGGACGGTCTGCTGCGGGTCGGGTTGACGACCGTGCGGAAGCCGACGACTTCGCCCGTTCTGAAGGTGCGGTCGACGGTGATGAGGTGGGGGGCGGTGGTGAACGCCTCACGCGGTATACGGGCCCAGTCGGCCGGGATCCTGGACTGCACGACCAGGACGAGGGCTGCCGCCTTCAGGTCGACCGACCACGTCGACAGGATGCCCATCCGGGCACGTGGCCGACGGTCGCCGTCCTCGACCCAGCCGCGGAAGCCGCTCATGACGGTACGGTGCATCTCCTGGGCGTCGACGAGGGACTTGGCGACCAGCGGGTGGCGGGCGTTCAGCGAGAGTACGGAGTGGGTGGCGACGAATCGGGCTGTCGAGGCCCGTGCGCTGTTCACGGGATGATGTCCCATTCGGTTGCGTGCGGTGCGATGGTGACGCGTGTGCGGGTCTCCCAGCGCGTGACGTGCGTGCGGTGGGCCGGATCGAAACTGACCGGCTGGTCGTTCACCCGTGACGCTCCGGGTGTGCCGGAGGGTGCCTGGATCCACGCCAGGGGACGTCGGCCCGAGGCGTCGGGCCCGTACGGGCCCGGGAGCAGGAGTTTGGCGGCGAACGCTTCGGCGACGGTGCCGGGCAGGATCTCCGCGGCCAGGGTGCCGGAGGGCGGGCAGGACTTCCGGCCGAGCCACAACAGCCGCTTCGGGTGTTCCAGGGCGTACGCGACCTCTTCCAGCAGGGCCGGGTCCCGGTGCTGGAGCCCGACGACGAACGCCGCGTCCGACAGGTACCAGCGTTCGGTGATCATCGCCATGCGCGAGAGCTCGGCCGAGACCAGGTTCCCGGAGACCGGGTCGGCCGTGATCTTCTTCGGCGCCCCGTACCAGCCGGCCAGTTCGTGGTGTCCGAAGTCCGGCCCGTCGGCCGCCGCCATGCTGGCGGCGACGGCCGCGGCCCGCCGGTGGTCCGTGATGACATCCCGGGGGCGCAGCGGGAAGCGGCCGGCGCCGACCGTGTGGTAGTCACGCACCGGGGTACCCGGGTGGTCGGCCCGGACACCGAAGACGAGCGCGGCGAGGTCGTCGACGGGATCGGTCCGCTGCCGGCCGAGGGCTGCCGCGCACAGGCCGACGACCCCCGACTTGGTGGGGCGGACGTGGGTGTCGCGGTGGGAGAACCGGGACGCCACCCCCCAGGACTGCAACGGCGCGGCGAGCCGCACGAGCAGGACGTGCGTGGTCACGCCGTCAGCTCCTCGGCGGAGGTGACCGTGACGGCTCCGGTGTCCTCCAGGGTGCCGAGGAGTTCGTCGATCCGCGGGTCGTAGGTGAGGACGCGTCCCGCCCTGATGTCCGGCCGCCGTCGGCTGACGAACGCGTGGTGCCGCAGCAGCCGCCGGACCGCCGCCGGACCCGCGGGACCCTCGCCGTCCTTGTCCAGGGGGTTCTCGTCGATGGGAGCCTGGAAGGCGGCCGCGTAGTTGTACGGACGCTCCCCTTCGAAGGCGAGGACCAGGGCGGGCAGGGACCCGGTGGAGGCGGTCGAGTTCTTCTTCGCCGCGGGGAAGGCGTCGACGAAGGCCGTGACGAATTCGGACTCGGCCGCGACGGATGCCTCCTCGGCCTCTTCGGCGGTCATCCCGGCCGCCCGGAGATTCCTGCGCAGCTGCACGCGGTCGAGGACCGCGTGCCGGTAGAAGGTGCCGGTGATCAGGGACTGGTAGCCGGTCATCCCGGCTCCGGCGTCGTCCGCCGCGTCGAGGAAGTCGAGCGCGTTGTTCTTCCGGTCGAGCTTCGCGTCGTCGGCCGCGGCGTAGAAGTCGTCGACCTGCTCCGCCTCGTGCACGGTGAACGCGTGGCTGCTCTGGACGGCGCCGTCGACGTTGGGGGAGTCCGCGATCTCGGCGAGGAAGCGTCCGTACAGGGCGATGTCGATGGCGTCGCGCGGGGCGAGCGCGATGAGCACCGCCGCGCGCGTCGCGGCAGGCACCGCGGGGAGCTTGGAGTCGGGCGCATCGGTGCCGGCGGCTTCGCCCGTGTCCGGCTCTTCCTGCCCGGTGCCCCTGCGGGCGCCCTTCCTCCCCTTGGCCGCGGCCGCCGCGCTCTGCGCCGTCAGGTACCCCTCGGTCCAGGGACGGAGCGTCCCGGACTGCTCGTGGATGTGGGCGGCCATGCGCGAGCCCGCGTCGGCCGGGGCGAACAACAGCACCTTGGTCAGGTTGGCGACGGTCTTCTTGGCGGGGTCCCCGAATTTCAGACCGGTTGCCTCGATGACGGCGCGTGCGGTCCGGACGGCTTCGTCCGCTTCCCAGCCGTGCGTCGAGGTGAGGGCGCGTGCCGTGATCAGCGCCCATTCGCGGGTCCGGACACCGGTGCTGCGGCCGGCCAGGGCGCCGAGGCCCGCGTTGGCCCGGTTCCGGGTGTGGACGCGCTCCGCCCTGCGCCGCGCCTGACTGGTGATCATGTGCCGTTCGGTGCCCCCGTAGACGATCGACTTGGGCGCCCCGTTCTCGTCACGCACGGGAAGGACGGCCACCAGGGTCTCGAGAAGGTGCAGGGAGAGGAACTGGCTGCCGGTGGACGAGGGGTTACTGGTCACGTGGTCGAGTCCTTCTGGAGGGTCGCGGCGGCGGAAGGCGTGGTCCGGGCGGCGGTCCGGACGGGAGGCATGTGGAAGGCCACACCCCACTCGTACGGAACGCGGGCCCTGCGGTCGTGCCACCGGTTCAGGTCGTCGACGAGCCGGGCCCAGGACGGCGGCTGCTGGTCGCAGGCGCGCAGACGGGCGACGGCGTGCTGCAGATGCCGCCACGGGACGCGACGACTGGACACGATGCGGTCGACCAGACGGGCCGCGCCCGAATCGTCCGGCCCGCGCCCCGTTCCGCCGCCGATGCGGCGTGCTGCCTCGCCGAGGCTGCCGTAGCCGAACGCGGGTTTCGGCCGCCCCTGGTGGTAGACCGCGAAGAGAAAGGCGACCTGACCGTAGACCTCGCGCTCGGCCTCGGTCGGGCTGTGCCAGAGGGCCCGGAAATGGGGCTCCCGGTGCACGCGGGGACGCCGGAGTTCGGCGAGGCTCGCGTAGTCGTGGTTGCGCACGAGGCTCGCGAGCCAGGCCGTGAGCGCGGCGCCGCCCTCGCTGGTGGCGGGGCCTGTGCCGGTGGTCATGGGGTCTCCCCTCGGAGTTCGGCAGGAGCCGTCGGCATGGTCAGTTCGGTGTCGAAACGCCGCAGAGCGGCTGCCCGGGTCTTCGTCCCCCGCGTATTCCTGGGAAGCCCTGCGAGGTGTTCGGCGAGGAATCTGCGGGCCGCCGTGGCGACGGAGACCGCGTACTCGTGGAGTGAGGCATGGACGTCCTCGCCCAGGGTGGTCTCCTCCATCAGCAGATCGAACGGTTCCCCCGTCGCCCGCCAGTGCTCGCGACGTACGTCGAAACGCGCGATCTGGTCGCTCTTGTCCGTCGGCTTGGGGTTCGGATACGCCACCGTCCAGGCCGTGAACGCGGCTTTGAGCAGCGCGGCCGCCACGAACTCCGCGACGGCCGAACCGCGGTAGGAGGCCAGGTACAACCTCGCCTCCAGGCCGGGGGCGAAGGGGAAAGTGCTGTCGACCCAGGCGATACCCGTGGTCTGCCTGGCCACGAACCCGACCGCCCACAGCTCGATGCGCCGCGCGGGCTGCTGGCCGGGCTCGGGAGCCATGCCCGCGGCCGGGAAGAGGGCGAGTCGCCGGTACAGGGTGCCCCCGTCGTTGGCGCCCGACCGGGTGCGGGCTTCGGCCACGGCCGCGTAGAGCGCGTGGGCCTCCCGCCAGACCGCCCGTGTCGCCGAAGCCCACAGTGGTTTGACGGTGCCGTCCGCCTTCTTGGTGTACACGGCGTCCTGGAGGTGCTCGTCCGTCAGCGCGAGCAGCTCGCCGGCGCCGAGCAGAACCCGGTCCACGTGCTCCCCGGTGCGGGTCGGACGGAGCAGGATCGACCGGCCCAGAGAGCTGTGCAGGTCGGCCGGGCCGGTGACCGGGCGGCCGGTCGGCTTGGTCGTGAACCCGCGGCGCTCCATGCCGGCGGTCCAGGTGCGGTTCAGCGTGCCGGGCGGTCCTGGGACCGGGGCCAGGTTGAGGCGCAGCGTCTCACCGAGGCTGGCTCCGAGTGCGATCACCCGGATACGGGTGCCCAGGCGGGTGGCCGCGAGATTGGTGATGGTGGCGCCGAGGGTCTCCTTGCCGGAGATCCTGGCGCGTCCGGCCGGAGCGTACACGTGCTGGGTGAGCATGGCCCGGAACGCCTCGGCGACGGGGAGCGGGCTGGGGTGCTCCAGGTGGTGATGGTCGAAGAACTGGTTGTAGTCCCCGACCTGCTCGATCACCAATTGTGCCGGTCCCGCGCCGTGTTCGTCGAGGAACGGCGCGAGCAGCGCGTTCTGCCCCAGAGGCTCCACGGGGTGGAACAGGTCCCAGACCTCGTCCTTTGGGCGCTCGGCGAGCCACGTCGCGGCGGGCCGCAGCGCGTCCCGGCGGTCCACCCAGGCGGGCCACCGCGCGGCCGACTCCGGGTACGTACCGGAGGCGTAGCAGATGGCCAGCAGGAACTCGACGACCGCGACCTTCTCTCCCGGCGTGCCGCCTTCCAGATTCCGCACGTCGTCGGCTTGGTGGAACAACTCCACCAGGCTCAGGTCGACGAGCCGGTCGTCGAGGGTCCGCACCGGGACGCAGGGGGACTCCCGGGGATCCCATCGGGGCCGAACGCCCCCGTCACGCACCACACTTGATCCGGCCATGTCCTGTCATTCCCCGCTGCTCCTCACGGTTGCCCGTTTTGATGGGGCACGACGCTAGCAGCCCGGGGTTCGTGGAACCGGCGATTCGACAGACGGCCGACAACGGCGTATGCGGACGTGGTCGAGGGAGGCGCGGAGCCGCTGCGGTCGCCGCGGCCTGTGACGGCGCCGACCGGGGACGAGCGGTCATGCCCCGGCCGGCCGCCGGGGCCCGCCGGTCACAGGTATGCCGGGGACACCGCCGCGGTCATCACCGGGTGGGGGCGGCCGGAGCCGTCGGCCGGGACCTCGTAGAGGTCGGCGCCGAAGTCGCCCGGCAGTGCGTAGGTGACGGTGGTGTCGTCCTTCCAGACCGCCTGGTCGTCCACACTGCGGGTCTCGGCGAGCGGGTGGTCGGCGAGCGTGCTCAGGTCCAGGACGTGCAGGCGCCAGGGGGCGTCGGCCGGCAGGCCCCTGTCGCGACTCTTGTAGGCGATGCGGGTGCCGTCCGGGGAGAGCGAGGGGCACTCCACGTTGGTCCGGACAGTGGTGAGCGTACGGTTCTCCAGGTCGCCCCGGACCAGGTACGTCCGGCCCTTCGTGGCGAGGGTCGCGTAGAAGTGCCGGTCGTCCGTGGCGAAGGTGACGCCCCAGAAGTTGACGTCCGCGGCATGGTAGGGGCGGCCGTCCTTGCGTATCGCGAAGTCCTCCAGGCTCGGGACGAGCTTGCCGGTGCGGGTGTCGAGGATCGCGGCGCGGGTGGAGAAGTTCGTGCCCGCGTAGCTGTCGCCGCCCACGAAGACCGTCCAGGCGGCCAGCCGGCCGCTCGGGGACACACGGGCGCGGGAGGGGATGCCGGGGACCGGATAGTGCGCTTTCTCTTTCAGGCTCCGGTCCAAGATCGTGGCCCGGTAGGTGTCCTGGAGCGCTCCGTGCACCGCCTGGAGGCAGACTCCGGTGCCCGAAGCCGCGTAGAAACGAAGGCACTTGACGCCCGAGGCGGTGCGGGCCCCGGTGGGCGCCGTGACCGGTACGGTCGTCAGCTCGTCGCGGTGCGGGCCCCACGCCATGTTGCGGAATATCATCCGGTGCTGGTCCGCGAGCGTGATCCGCCCGGTGGTGACGACCGGCCCGCCGGGCTTCGCCACGTCGAGCCGGTCGGACCTGGCCGCGGCGTGCAGCACGGAGGCGGTGGCGACCACCGCGAGCACGGTGACCGCGCAGAGGAGGACGAGGAGCCTGGAGCGCGGGCGCGTCATGCGGGAACCTTCACGGTCGGGCCGGTACGGAGTGCGAACGCGGCGCACACGGCGAGTGCGGCCGCCGCCGCGAGCAGGGCCGTGCGGTCGCCCCACGCGGTCCAGGCCGCGCCGAAGGCCAGCGAGCAGATGAACCGGGCGAAGGCCTGCCCGGTCTGGATCAGGGCCAGGCCGGAGGAGCGCAGTTCCTCCGGCACGCTCTGCGAGGCGGCCGCCATCAGGACCCCGTCCGTGGCCGCGTAGAAGGCGCCGTGCAGGACGAGCACCAGGTACGGGAGCGCTGTCCCGTGCCACGACGAGAGCAGCAGACCGTAAGCGCCCAGCAGTGCGACGTGCCCGGCGAGGAACACCTGCCAGGGACCGACCCGGTCCGCGAGCCGGCCCAGGGGCAGGGCGAGCAGCAGGAACGCGGCGGCGGTCCCGACCGGCATCAGGGCGAACCAGCGGTCGGGCACCCCGAGACGGTGCTGGAGCAGCAGGTAGACGAACGAGTCGCTCACGGTCGCGAGACCCAGCAGCAGCGCGCAGACGGCGATCCGCCGGATCGGTCGGCGCCGGAGCAGCGCGAATGCCGCGCGCAGGGTGGGCCGGGGGGCGGCGGTGCCGGGGTGCTCGGCCGGCTTCACGACACGCGGGGTGCCCGGAGTGGAGGAGGCAAGCGGGGTGGCGGTCCGTGCGGGTACGAACAGCACCAGTACCAGCACGCCCACCGCCGCCACGCAGAAGCTCACGGTGAACACCGCGTCGTAGCCGTCGACCGTAGCGCGCAGGATCAGGAACGCGGCGAACGGACCGAGCAGGGCGCCCGCGGTGTCCATCGCGCGGTGGACGCCGAAGGCGCGGCCACGGGCCTCCGGCGGCGACGACAGGGAGATCATCGCGTCGCGCGGCGCGGTGCGCAGCCCCTTGCCGGTGCGGTCGGCCGCCAGGACGAGACCGATGGGCGTGAGGGTGTGGGCCATGAGGAGAAGGGGCTTGCAGAGCGCCGAGAGGCCGTAGCCGAAGACGGCGACGAGCTTGTGGCGCCCGCCTCCGCGGTCGGCGAAGTGACCGCCGATCAGCCGGACCAGGGCGGAGAACCCGTTGTAGACACCGTCGAGCAGCCCGAAGCCGAGAGGGCTGAGGCCGAGCCCCGTCACCAGATAGAGCGGCAGGACCGCGGTCACCATCTCGGAGGAAACATCGGTGATCAGACTGACCGTGCCGAGCGCCAGCACGGTGGGGGCGACCGCCACGCGCCGCCGGGCCGGCCGTGTGCCC
>NZ_JBHWZJ010000338.1:0-7597 GCF_042728415.1 Streptomyces sp. NPDC060198
CCGAACCGCTGCCGGTCGCCGTGATCGCCGAGATGCTGGGCGTCCCGGAGTCCGACCGGCCGTTGCTGCGCCCCTGGTCGGCCGCGATCTGCGGCATGTTCGAGCTGAACCCGCCGGAGGAGACCGCGCGAGCGGCCGTGACGGCGTCCACCGAGTTCTCCGCGTATCTGCGCGAACTGATCGCCGTGCGGCGGGAGAAGCCCGGTGAGGACCTGATCTCCGGGCTCATCGCCGCCCACGACGAGGACGAGCGGCTCACCGAGCAGGAGATGATCTCCACCTGTGTGCTGCTGCTCAACGCGGGCCACGAGGCGACCGTCAACACCACCGTGAACGGCTGGCGCACCCTCTTCCACCACCCCGGGCAGCTTGCCGCGCTCCGGGCCGACCACGGCCTGTTGTCCACAGCTGTGGAAGAACTCCTGCGGTACGACACCCCGTTGCAGATGTTCGAGCGCTGGGTGCTGGACGACATCGAGATCGGCGGCACCGTCGTCCCACGCGGCTCCGAGGTGGCGCTGCTCTTCGGCTCCGCCAACCGCGACCCGGAGCGCTTCACCGACCCGGACACCCTCGACCTGACCCGCCCGGACAACCCGCACACCACCTTCGGCGCGGGCATCCACTACTGCCTCGGCGCCCCGCTGGCCCGTATCGAACTGGCGGCCTCCTTCGGTGAGTTGTTGCGCAAGGCGCCGGAGATGCGGCTGGTCGAGGAGCCTCAGTGGCACCCGGGATACGTGATTCGTGGGCTGAAGGAGCTCCGCGTGGAGGTGTGATCCTCGCGGGCCGAGGTGGCTGCGGCGGGTCTCACCCCCGCAGGTCCCGGCGCCGCAGTGCGGCGAGGCCCGCCGCCACCAGGGCCGCCGCCACCGCCGTCAGGGCGGCCAGGGCCCATCCCCGCAGGTCCTCCCCCGGGAGCTTCGGCAGATGGGTGAAGGGCGACACGTCCAGCACCACCTGCGGGAGCCCGGCCGCCGGGCCGATCCAGCCGAGCGCCAGGCAGAGTCCGGCCGCACCCCAGGAGCCGGCGGCGGCGATCCGGGGCGCCGTCCCGTACAGCAGCACGGCCACCCCGCCCAGCAGCCAGATCGCGGGGAGCTGGACCAGGGCGGCGCCGAGCACGGCGGGCAGGCGGTGGCCGTAACCGGCGGTGAGGCCCAGGCCGCCCGCGCCCACCACGGCGATCGCGCCGCCGAAGGCGAAGAGCAGGTGCCCACATGCCCAGGCGGTACGGGAGGCGCCCGCCACGAGCACGGGCTCGGCCCGGCCGCCCATCTCCTCGGCGAGCGGCCGGAGCGCCGAGGAGACCACGTACAGGGCGGCGACCATGCCGAGCATCCCGGCCATCGCGGCGAGGAACGCGTCGGTCAGCCCGGCCGCACCGCCCATCCGCCCGATGATCTCCCGAGTCTTCTCGTTGTCGCCGACGAGATCCGCCGCGCCGCCGGCCAGCCGGCCGAAGACGAGCCCGACGACCGCGAAGGACACCGTCCAGCCGACCAGTGAGCCGCGTTGGAGCCGCAGCGCCAGGCCGTACGGCGTGGTGATCCGGCCGGTCGCGGGCCCCGGGCGGGTCGCGAAGAGGGCGCTGCCCAGGTCGCGTCGGGCGGCGAGCGCGAAGGCGAGGGTCAGCAGCGCGGCGGTACCGGCGGCGAAGAGGAGGAGCACCCACCAGCGTTCGCCGGCGTACGCACGGGTGTTCTCCACCCAGCCGAAGGGGGAGAGCCGGGTCAGGGCGGAGGAGCCGCCGGTGCTCGCCGCGTCACCGGCGGCCTTGAGGACGAACGCGGCGCCGAGAGCGGCGGCGGTCACGCCCTTCGCGGCGCGCGCGGTCCCGGTGAACTGGGCGGCGACGGCGGCGACGGCGGCGAAGAGCAGCCCCGTCCCGGCGACCGCGAGGCCCAGCGCGTACGCGCCGTGGCCACCGCATCCGGCGGCCGTCAGGAGGAGCACCACGAGCGCGGCGAGCGCCAGATCGGCCACGGCGGCGGCGAGGAGCGCAGCGGTCAGCGGGGCGCGGCGGCCCAACGGCGCGGCCCAGAGCATCTCCTGGCGTCCGCTCTCCTCCTCCTCGCGGGTGTGCCGCACGACGACGATCAGCGACATCACTGCGGCCAGCCCCGCCCCGAAACCGGCCATCCGCCAGGCGACGAGCGCGCCTGCCGAGTCGCCGAGGACGGGGCCGTAGAGCGCCCGAAGGCTTCCGTTGGCGTTCATGGAGGCGGCGAGGCCGGCGCGGTCGGCGACGGTCGGGTAGAGGGAGGCGAACGAGCCGGCCACGGAGGCGAACGAGCCGCCGATCGCCAGCAGCCACACGGGGACCATCACCCGGTCGCGGCGGAGCGCGAGGCGCAGCAGGCCGCCGGTGCCGGCGAACCGGGCGGAGCGGGAGCGGTGTGGGGTCCCGGTGGCGCCGGGGCGGGGGAGCGCGCCCGAGGCGTCCGCGGTCGTCGCCGAGGTCATCGCGCCGCCGTCCCGTCCTCGTCGCGGTCCCGAGCGCCGTTTTTCTCGGCGGAGGTGTCCGCAGGGGTGCCGTGCGCCGCGTAGTGGCGCAGGAAGAGTTCCTCCAGCGTCGGCGGGGCGCAGTTCAGGGCGCGTACTCCGGCGGCCGACAGGGCGGCGAGGACGGCGTCGAGCTTGTCGGTGTCCACCTGGCAGCTGATCCGGGCGCCCCGCGCCTCGTACCCGTGGACTCCGGGGAGCTCTGCCAACCCGTCGGGTACGGAGCGGAGTTCGGCGATGATGCCGGTACGTGTCAGGTGCCGCATCCCGGTCAGTGACCCCGTCTCGACCGTGCGGCCCCGGCGGATGATGCTCACCCGGTCGCAGAGGGTCTCGACCTCGCTGAGGAGGTGGCTGGAGAGCAGGACCGTGCACCCCCGGTCGCGTGCCTCGTTGACGCAGCCGCGGAACACCGACTCCATCAACGGGTCGAGCCCGCTGGTCGGTTCGTCCAGGATCAGCAACTCGGCGTCGGAGGCGAACGCGGCGACCAAGGCGACCTTCTGGCGGTTGCCCTTGGAGTACGTACGCCCCTTCTTCGCCGGGTCCAGCTCGAAGCGGCGGACCAGAGCGTCGCGCCGGGTGCGGTCGAGTCCACCGCGCAGCCGCCCGTAGAGGTCGATGACCTCGCCGCCGGTGAGGTTCCGCCAGAGCGTGACGTCACCCGGGACGTACGCGAGCCTGCGGTGCAGGGCGACCGCGTCCTGCCAGGGGTCCTGGCCGAACAGCCGCGCGGTGCCGGAGTCGGCGCGCAGCAGACCGAGCAGGACACGGATGGCGGTGGACTTCCCGGCGCCGTTGGGGCCGAGGAAGCCGTGCACCTCCCCCTGGTCCACGGAGAGTTCGAGACCGTTCAGTGCGGGGGTCCGGCCGAACGACTTGTGCAGTGCGGACACGGAGATGGCCGTCGTCATGGCTCCGAAAGTACGCGGGTTTCACAAATTTCTGAAGTTAAGGAACCGTATAAAGTCGGGAAGCACGTGACACCGGGAGCCAGGGCGTGCGGAAGTGGGCGGAACACCCCTGACACCCCCTGGAGGACCGGCCGGAGGGCCGGATCGGGAGGACGGAACGGCGATGAGCGAGAGCGCGGGCGGTACGGGCGGCAGAGGCGCCGGACCGGATCCCGGAGAGCGGCCGGGCGTCGGCGCCCGGGACGGGGAGGCCGTCTCGCGGTTCGTCGAGCGGTTCGCGGCCGACATGACGGAAGCCGGCATGCAGCGCATGGCCTCGCGCGTCTTCGCCGCACTCCTCGCCGACGACGACGCCACCATGACCTCGGCCGAACTCGCCTCCGGGCTGCGGATCAGCCCGGCTGCCGTCTCCGGCGCGATCGGCTACCTCACCCAGGTCGGCATGGTCGGCCGGGAACGCGAACCGGGCTCCCGCCGCGACCGTTACCGGCTCCACCACGAGATCTGGTACACCACCTTCGCCGGACGCGACCGGGTCATGACCCGCTGGGAACAGACCCTCCGCGACGGGGCCCGCTCCCTCGGCGAGGAGACCCCGGCGGGCGCGCGGCTCGCGGAGACGGCGGAGTTCTTCGAGTTCGTCCAGGACGAGATCGTCACGATGATGGAGCGCTGGAAGGCCCGCCAGGGGTCCCGCCGGTGATCCGCCGGGCCGGAGGCGGGGTTTTCCACCGACCGCCGACCGCCGACCACTGAACGTGGCCCGCTGAACGTGACCCGCTGAAGCATGGCTTGCTGGACCGTGGACGACCGCCGTGGAGGCATCGCATGAAGACATGGCCCGCGCGGCGACGCACCGCCGTACTGGGGGGAGCCGTCCTCGCCGGAGTGCTGGCCCTGGCCGGTGCGGAGGCCGTCGCCCGGCACGTGGTGGACGGACGGGTGGAGAAGCTGGCCGGCGAACGGCTCGGCTCCGAGGTGACGGCCGACGCCGACGGCTGGGGTCTCGTGGCGCTCACCCGCGGCGAACTGGGCACCCTGACCCTGCACGCGGACGACGCGACGCTCGACGGATTCGACGGAGTCACGGTCGACGCGGAACTCAGGGACCTCACCGCCCCCCACGGAGGCGGCCGGGCCTCGGTGTCCGGCAGCAGCGCCCGTGCCGAGATACCTGCCGACGCCCTGCGCGGCCGAGTCGCGGCGGCCGGCGGCGCGTTCGGAGCGATGGTCGGCGGCGTCGAACCCCGGCCGGCCGACGGAACGCTGCGGATCACCCTGGGCGGGGGCGGCCTCGGGCGGGCCGACGTACGGCCCGTCCTGCGCGACGGCACTGTCCGCTTCACCCTGACCGGGGCGACGATGTTCGGCGTCGCCGCGCCGAAGTCCGTGACCGACACCATCGACTCCGCCCTCGCCGGCCTGACGGCGGGCGGTGCGGGTGGCGGTACGGGTGCGACCGCCTCGGATCGCGCGGCGGTCGCGCTGGGCCTGCGCCCCAGCGCCGTCACGGTCACCGAGGACGGGCTGCGGGTGGATCTGAAGGGCGGGCCTGCCGAATTCGACCAGGACATCGGGGCTTTCGGGACCGATTCCGGGGCTTCGGAATCACGCCCGGCCTCCATGGCCTCCATGGCTTCCGGGGCCTCCAAGGCTTCCGGGGTGCTCGACGCGCTGGTCGGGGGGCGCTGAGGCCGGGCGGGATCCCGAGGACGTAGGGGGCGGTGAGCCCGTCCCTGTCCCGTTGCGGGGGCCCCGGGTCCTCCTGGGCTCAGGCCGCGGCCTCGGCCGCCGGGACCATCAGCCCCCAGGCGTTCGCCCACACCGTCCACGTCCGCCGCCGGACCGGGCCGTGGAGCTGTATGTCGGCGCGGTAGCGGAAATCGGGGCCGGAGACCGTCACCGCCTTGGCCTCCGCCGTCACGGTCTCGCCGCTCGACACGCGTACGACCACCTCGGCCAGGCCGCCGCCGTTCAGCGAGTTCACGGTGACGGCCTCCACAGCTCGGTCCAGATCGTTGAGGAGGACGCCGTCGGCCTCCACCCGGAGGCGGTAGCCGGTGGCCCCGGTGGTGGCCGTCGCCGGGAGGGGACGGACCAGGGTGCGGACCAGCGAGACACAGCTGTCCCAGACGGCCGTGACGCCCGAGTGGGCCGGGGGCGCCGCGCCGTCCGTGCCCTGCCCGGCAGCGGGCGCGGGCGCCGGGACGTCCACGCCGCCCAGGACCACGCCGTCGCTGTCGTCGACGAGCAGGTCGAGACGGTGCACCGCCCCGTCCAGCGCCGTCCGCGCCGCCGCCACCGCGCCGCGCGGCACACCGAGGGAGTGGGCGAGCCGCAGAGCGGGCGGGGCGCCGACGGGGACGAGCGCCAGGGCGCTGTCGGCCAGCTCCCGGTCCCGGTGCAACTGGGCCACCGCGCGGAGCAGGGCATGGTCGTCGCCGATGACCACCGGACGCCTGCTGCCCCGCCGGGACAGGGCGCGGGCGAACTCCTCCGGGGTGTCCGGAAGGGAGATCTTGGCGTGCGCTCCGGCGTTCAGCACGTCCTTCGCGATACGGACGGACTCGCCGTCGGTCCGGCGGGCAACCGGGTCGATGACCACCAGCAGCTGGTGGCCGTCGTCGCCGGGGGGCTCTGCAGCCGACACCTCGGTCCTTCCTCGGGTAGCATCTTGGTGCAAGAGCCCCTTGCGCTATTGCGCCAGGGGCTTCGTCTATTCCGGGGCACCCGGTTCGACGGCTCAGGCTTTGTCGTACATCGTCGTATGGCAAGTACGACCTTTACGTACGCCCCTGACCTTGGACATGCCCCGCCCGGAAGGGGTGTACGCCTGTGCCCGCACTTGTGCTGCTCGGTGCTCAGTGGGGTGACGAGGGCAAGGGGAAGGCCACCGATCTCCTCGGTGGATCCGTCGACTATGTGGTGCGATACCAAGGCGGCAACAACGCCGGTCACACGGTTGTCGTAGGCGACCAGAAGTACGCACTGCATCTCCTCCCCTCCGGAATCCTGTCGCCGGGTTGTACCCCGGTGATCGGTAACGGTGTCGTGGTCGACCCGGCCGTGCTGCTCTCCGAGCTGAGTGGACTGAACGACCGTGGCGTCGACACGTCCAAGCTTCTGATCAGCGGCAACGCTCATTTGATCACTCCGTACAACGTCACGCTCGACAAGGTGTCGGAACGCTTCCTCGGTAAGAGGAAGATCGGCACGACCGGCCGCGGAATCGGCCCGACGTATGCCGACAAGATCAACCGTGTCGGTATCCGCGTCCAGGACCTCTACGACGAGTCGATCCTCGTCCAGAAGGTCGAGGCGGCCCTGGAGCAGAAGAACCAGCTTCTGGCCAAGGTCTTCAACCGCCGCGCGATCGAGGCCGAGGGCATCGTCGAGGAGATGCTCCAGTACGCGGAGCAGATCAAGCCGTACGTCGCCGACACGACGCTGATCCTCAACAACGCCATCGACGACGGCAAGGTGGTCCTGTTCGAGGGCGGCCAGGGCACCCTGCTCGACGTCGACCACGGCACGTACCCCTTCGTCACCTCGTCGAACCCGACCGCGGGCGGCGCCTGCACCGGTGCCGGCGTGGGCCCGACGAAGATCAGCCGGGTCATCGGCATCCTCAAGGCGTACACCACGCGCGTCGGCTCCGGCCCGTTCCCGACGGAGCTGCTGGACGCGGACGGCGAGGCGCTGCGCCGCATCGGTGGCGAGCGCGGTGTCACCACCGGCCGTGACCGCCGCTGCGGCTGGTTCGACGCTCCGATCGCGCGGTACGCGACCCGGGTCAACGGCTTGACGGACTTCTTCCTCACCAAGCTCGACGTGCTCACCGGCTGGGAGCAGATCCCGGTCTGCGTGGCGTACGAGATCGACGGCAAGCGCGTCGAGGAGCTGCCCTACAACCAGACCGACTTCCACCACGCGAAGCCGATCTACGAGAACCTGCCGGGCTGGTCCGAGGACATCACCAAGGCGAAGACCTTCTCCGACCTGCCGAAGAACGCGCAGGCCTACGTGAAGGCGCTGGAGGAGATGTCGGGCGCACCGATCTCCGCGATCGGCGTCGGCCCCGGCCGCACCGAGACGATCGAGATCAACTCGTTCCTGTAGGGGCTTTCCGCGGCAGCACCGTACGACGACGGCCGCGGGCCGGGACACCTTCCGTGTCC
>NZ_JBHWZJ010000339.1:0-7584 GCF_042728415.1 Streptomyces sp. NPDC060198
ACGGGGCCTTACCGCTGTCCGGGGTGGTGCCAGGTACACCCCCGGCAGGGGTGCGTACCGGCTGTTGCGCACGCCGTCCCCCGGGCGAGACTTGCTGCCGTACGGGGTGCCGGGGAACCACGCGGCGGTGCCCGGTCGGGGCGGGACGAAGGAGTCGAGGGGCAATGAGCAGGACGATCAGCCGTTTCAGAGGAGCGACTCGGGCCGCGGGACGCGGGCTGGCACTGGCGGTGGCGGGTCTGCCCGGCTCGCTCGTCCTTTTCGTCGCGACGGTGCTCTCCGTCGCCTTCATCCTGCTCGGGGTCGGGTTCCTCACCACTCCGTACGTGCTGGAGCAGGTCCGCCGGCACGCGAACCGGCGCAGGCTCCTCGCGGCGGCCTGGTCCGACGTGCGGATACCGGTCCCGTACCGGCCCCTCCCCAAAGGCCTGCGCACCGGCTTCGCCGGGCAGGTGGAGCGCACCCTCCTGATGCTGAAGGACCCGGCGACCCGGCGGGACGTCCAGTGGCTGTTCACCGACATGACCGCGGGCTTCGTGCTGGCGATCGTTCCGGCCACGCTGCTGATCTGGTGGCTGGAGGGTGCGGTCCTCGTCGCCGGCCTGTGGCACGTCTTCCGCGACGACCCCTACTGGTACGGCTTCGTCCCCGTGGACAGCCGGGCCACCGCGGTCGCGGCGCTCGCACTGGGCCTGTTCGTCTTCCACGTCGGTCTGTGGGCGGCGAAGCCGATGCTGCGGCTGAACTTCGTGCTGGCCCGCGCGGTCCTCTCGCCCACCCCCGAGGAGCTGGCCCGCCGCATCGAGCGGCTGACGGAGACACGGCACGAGGCGGTGGACTCGGCGGCCACGGAACTGCGGCGCATCGAACGGGACCTGCACGACGGGGCGCAGGCCCGGCTGGTCGCCATGGGGATGAGCCTCGGGGCGATCGAGGCACTGATCGAGAAGGACCCGGAGCAGGCGAAGCGGATGCTGGCGGCGGCCCGGACGTCCTCGGCCGAGGCCCTCACCGAACTGCGCGACCTCGTCCGGGGCATCCATCCGCCGGTGCTCGCCGAACGGGGCCTCGGGGACGCGGTGAAGGCCCTGGTCATGCGGATGCCCCTGGAGTCCGAGGTGTCGGTGGATCTGCCGGGGCGGCCGGAGGCGCCGGTGGAGTCGGCCGCCTACTTCGCGGTGAGCGAGGCGCTGACGAACGTGGCGAAGCATGCGGGCGCCGACCGTGTCTGGGTGGACGTCCACCACGCGGACGGGATGCTCAGGGTCTCGGTGACGGACGACGGCCGGGGCGGGGCGTTCACCGGCGGTGGTTCGGGGCTGAGCGGGATCGAACGGCGGCTCGGTACATTCGACGGCGTCCTGGCCGTCAGCAGTCCTGTCGGCGGCCCCACGCTGGTGACCCTGGAGATCCCTTGCGCGTTGTCCTAGCCGAAGACCTCTTCCTGCTCCGCGACGGGCTGGTCCGGCTGCTGGAGGCGTACGACTTCGAGGTCGTGGCCGCGGTCGCGACCGGCCCCGAGCTGACCAGGGCCCTGGCCGAGGAGCGGCCGGACGTCGCGGTCGTCGACGTCCGGCTGCCGCCGTCCCTCACCGACGAAGGGCTCCAGTGCGCGCTGGCGGCCCGCAGGGAGCGCCCGGGACTGCCGGTTCTCGTCCTCTCCCAGCACGTGGAGCACTTGTACGCGCGGGAGTTGCTGGCGGACGGGAACGGCGGCATCGGCTATCTGCTGAAGGACCGGGTCTTCGACGCGGACCAGTTCACCGACGCGGTGCGCCGGGTCGCGGCCGGAGGCACGGCGATGGACCCCCAGGTGATCTCCCAACTGCTCTCGCGGCGGTCCCGGGACGAGCCGATGGGCGGACTGACCCCTCGCGAGCGGGAGGTCATGGAGCTGATGGCGCAGGGCCGTACGAACGCGGCCATCGCCGCACAACTGGCGGTCACCGAACGGGCCGTCGCCAAGCACACCTCGAACATCTTCCAGAAGCTGGGGCTGGCCCCGTCCGACGACGACAACCGCCGGGTCCTCGCGGTGCTCGCCTATCTGGACCGGGGGGAGCGGGCCGGCCGGCCGGCGTGACGACAGGTCCGAGGAAGAGCACGCACGCCTCTGTTCCCGCGCCGTACCCATCAGTACATTGACAGCATGTCCAACAAGCAGCCGGCGGCGGCCCCTTCGGAGCGGACGCCGCTCAAGCCCCGCAACGTCGCGTTCGACTGGGAGCACACCCCGCTGCACTGGGTGCCCGGCGACCCGTTCGCCGCCCACACGATCAACGTCCTCCATCTGCTGCTTCCGGCCGGGGAACGCTGGTTCATCCACGTGTACCGGCAGGTGCTGCCGTACATCCGCGACGAACGGCTCCGCGAGGACGTCATCGGGTTCATCGGCCAGGAGGCCGTGCACTCGCAGGCGCACGACGACGTGCTGCCGCACCTGAAGCGGCTGGGGATCGACCCGACGCCCTACACCGCGCAGGTGGACTGGTTCTTCGAGAAGCTGCTCGGTGACCGGACCCTGCCGCCCGGGCGTGCGCGGGAGTGGTGGCTCATGGAGCGGGTCGCGACGATAGCGGCGATCGAGCACTACACGGCGTTCCTCGGCGACTGGATACTCAACGCCGACGCCCTCGACCGGCTCGGCGCCGATCCCACGATGCTGGACCTGCTGCGCTGGCACGGCGCCGAGGAGGTCGAGCACCGCTCGGTGGCCTTCGAGGTGTTCTGCCACGTGGACGGCGGCTACCGGCGCCGGGTGCGCACCTGGGCGACGGCCTTCTCCGCACTGGTCTTCCTCTGGCAGCGCGGGGTCCGCTTCTTCGTGGCGAACGACCCGGGGCTGCCCGGCGGCCGGGCGTCGCTCCGGGAGTTCCACGCCGGCGGCAGGCGGGGCACGCTGCCTCCGGCCGGAGACATCCTGCGGTCGGTCCCGGACTACCTGAGCCGCCGTTACCACCCCTCGCGGACCGGCAGCACCGCCCAAGCCGTCGACTACCTCGCCCGCTCGCCCGCGGCGCTCGCCGCCGAGGCCCGTACGACGGGAACCCACTGACCATGCCCATGCCCCTGCCCCGCACGCGCACCGCACTGCTGGTCACCGGCGCCGGTGCCGGAGCCGCCCTGCTCGCCCGGCGCGCGCTGCGCAAGCGCGTCGCCGCCTCCCCGCTCTGGCCGATGCCCGCCCTGGAGGAGCCCACCTCCGGGAGGTCGGTGCGCGGTGCCACCACCACCCGGCGGCTGCTGATCACCGGGCGGAGCTCGCCCGCCGAGGGGGTCGTCCAGCTCCGGCTGGAGGGACCCGGGCTGCCCCGCTGGGAGCCGGGTGCCCACATCGATCTGGTGCTGCCCTCCGGCGCGGTCCGGCAGTACAGCCTCTGCGGCGACCCCTCGGACCAGGGGACGTACACGGTGGCGGTCCGGCTGGACGAGGACGGCCGCGGCGGCTCGCGGGAGGCGCACGCGCAGTTGCACGAGGGCGAGGAGGTCGGCGTCCGGGGGCCCCGCAACCGCTTCCCGCTGGTCGGCGCGGACGGCTATCTCTTCGTCGTGGGCGGCATCGGCATCACCCCGGTCCTACCGATGCTGCGGGCGGTCGCCGCGTCCGGCGCGCCCTGGCGACTGCTGTACGGGGGCCGCTCACGGGCCACCCTGCCCTTCCTCGACGAGATCGAGAAGCTCGGCGCGGACGGGGACCGGGTGACGGTCGTCCCGCAGGACACCTCGGGGCACCCGGACGTGGCCGCGGCGCTCGCCGGCCTCGCGCCGGGGACGGCCGTGTACGTGTGCGGCCCCGGGCCCCTGATGGACGCGGTCGCCGCCGCCCTGCCGGAGGGCTGCACCCTGCATCTGGAGCGGTTCGCCGCCGGGGCTCCGGGCGGCGACGCGGATGCCGGAGCCTTCGAAGTCGAGTTGCGGCGCTCGGAGCGGACCGTGTCCGTGGCGGCCGGGCAGTCGGTGCTGGCGGCCGTGCGCGAGGAGCTGCCCCATGTCTCGTACTCCTGCGAGCAGGGCTTCTGCGGCACCTGCCAACAGCGGGTCCTGGAAGGCGAGATCGACCACCGGGACGAGTTGCTGACCGACGCGGAGCGCGCCGACTCGATGCTGATCTGCGTCTCCCGGTGCCGGAGCGGGCGGCTGGTCCTCGATCTGTAGGTCGGCGGGCCGGTCCCGCCGCCCGCCGCCCCCCGGTTAGGCTGTTCGCATGACCACCGGGGTGCGGCGCCGCATGGGCGTCGACGAGCGCAGACAGCAGTTGATCGGCGTCGCACTGGAGTTGTTCAGCAGCCGCTCCCCCGACGAAGTGTCGATCGACGAGATAGCCGCCGCCGCGGGCATCTCCCGCCCGCTCGTCTACCACTACTTCCCCGGCAAGCAGAATCTGTACGAGGCCGCGCTGCGCAGGGCCGCCGACGAGCTGGCGGAACGCTTCCTGGAGCCGCACGAAGGCCCCCTGGGAACACGCCTGTTGCGGGTGATGGTCCGGTTCTTCGACTTCGTGGAGGACCACGGGCCCGGCTTCTCCGCACTCATGCGGGGCGGCCCGGCGGCCGGTTCCTCCACCACCAACGCGATGATCGACGGGGTGCGGCAGGCCGCGTACGAGCAGATAGTCGCCCACCTCGGAGTCGAGGTCCCCTCCGCCCGGCTGGAGTTGGTGGTACGCACCTGGGTGTCGCTCGCCGAGGCGACGGCGCTGCTCTGGCTGGACGGCAAGCGCGTTCCCCGCGCCGAGCTGGAGCTCCAGCTGGTGCACGACTTCGCGGCGCTGGCCGCCGTGAGCGCCGCGTACGACGCGGAGTTGGCCGGCATCGTGCTGCGGGTCCTCGAACAGGAGCCGTCGGACGGCCCCTTCGGCGAACTGCTCACCCGGCTGGGCACGCTGACCGCCGGAGCGCCCGCCGTCCCCCCGCAGCGGCTGCCCTGACCGGCGAGGCGCGGAGGGACGGGCCGGACCGGGCGATCAGTTCCTGCGGTACGAGAGGTCGAGGTCGCGGGTCTCGACCGAGGCGTCGACGCGGACTCCGTCGGCCGGCTTGAGGTGCTCGTCGAGCAGCGCGAGGACGGACTCGGTGAGCTGCGCCCGGACCTCGGGGGTACGTCCGGGCTGGATGGCGATGACGACGTGGACGACCGAACCGTCGACGGCCCCCTCCCCGACCAGCGTCTCGTCGACCTGGCGGAGTCTGGTCTTGCAGGCCGCGGTCGAGGTGGTGATCGTCCGGGCGATCAGGGGGTGCAGTTCGGCGGCGAATCCCCGGCGGTCGAAGGCGTCTTCGAGTCCGGCGGAGTAGTCGATGGTGATGTGGGGCATCAGGAGCTCCCGTTGCGGGTGGCGCGGGCATTGTCGTCGCCCACCTTGACGGGCCGCGCCCGGGCCGCACAAGCGTGTCTCATCCCCCCGCCCCGTTCCCCGGGCGGCCGGGGAAGTCTCCGCCCCCGCGCCCGTAGCGGTACGGGTCAGATCCGGGACTCGTTCCAGAGCGCCGCCGCGAGTCCGGCCTCGGCGGTGTCGGTCCGGCCCCGCTCGAAGGCTCGCTGGTAGGCGAGGTCGCCGACGGCCTCCCGGGCCTGCCGCTCCCAGGTCTCGCGCACCGGGGTGACGTCGGGGGTGCCGCGCTGCGGGTGCCCGACCATCCGCCAGTACACCTGCCCGGTGCCGTAGACCCGTGCGGCGCGCGTGCCCTGGCCCTGGGCGGCGATGGCGGAGGCGAGGATGTCGAGGCCGAGGGCGATGCCGAAGCTGTCGCGCAGCCGGTGCTTGCCCTGGAGCATGGTGCGGGCGTG
The DNA here is from genome assembly GCF_042728415.1 of Streptomyces sp. NPDC060198. Taxonomy (NCBI): domain Bacteria; kingdom Bacillati; phylum Actinomycetota; class Actinomycetes; order Kitasatosporales; family Streptomycetaceae; genus Streptomyces; species Streptomyces sp. NPDC060198. The sequence goes on from NZ_JBHWZJ010000339.1 coordinate 5,788, forward strand.
TGCCGCCGCGACGTCCGGGCGGCCCTGGAGCAGCGCGATCAGGGCGAGTTGGTAGTCGGCGTACGAACGGGTCCAGTGTTCGTCGTGCTCCTCGCAGGCGGCCCTGAGCGCGGCGGCGGCCTCGGCGGCCTCGTCGAGCCGGCCCAGACCGCTCAGGGCGAAGACCGTGATGAGGTGGCAGCGCAGCCGGTAGGCCGACTCGACGGGTCTCGCCCCGGTCAGGCGCAGGGCGCGTCCGGCGGCCTCCAGGGCGGTCCGCGGCTCGCTCCTCATGATGTGGGTGAGCCCGGTCAGGTAGGTCGAGTTGAGGATTCCCTCGTCGTCGCCGACAGTCTCCGCGTACGCCGTGCATTCGGCGCCGAGCCGCTCGGCGACCTCGAAGTCGCCCTGGAGCAGGGCCGCGACGCCCATGACCCAGAGCAGCCGGGTGCGGTCGGGGCCGTCGAGCGGGCCGCCTCGCAGGGCGCGCCGGGCGTAGCTCCGGGCGGCGGTCAGGTGGCCGCAGCAGCTCCAGAAGAAGCCGATGCGTCCGGCCATCTCCTGGGCGGCGCGGATGTCGTGGACGAGGAGGTGGTCGAGGGCGGCGCAGAGGTCGAGGTGGCTGTCGGAGACCTTGTGGTACCAGGCGACCTGGTCGCGGCCGGTCCATCCGGAGTGGGCGCGGCGGGCCAGGCCGAGGAACCGGGCGGCGTGCCGGCGGGCGGCGCCGGCCACCTCCTCCTCCCCGAGTTCGATGAGCCACATCCGGCCGTACTCGCGCAGGGTGTCGAGCATGTGGTGGCGTTCCCCGTCGCGCTTGACGACGGACTTGGCGACGAGTCCGCGCAGCGCCTCGGTCACCGCGTCGGGGTCGAGGGGGCCGCCTGCGCAGACCTCCCGGGCGGCCTCTTCGTCGAAGTCGCCGCGCAGCGGGGTGAGTCGGGCCCACAGGAGGCGTTCCAGGGGAGTGCAGAGCTCGTGGCTCCAGCCGATGGTGGTGAGGAGGGCGCGGTGGCGGCGGGGGCGCTGGGAGTCGTCGCTGAGGACGTCCAGGCGGGAGCCGAGCCGGTCGGCGATCTGGCGCAGGGTGTGGCGCCGGGCGGAGGCCGCGGCCAGTTCCAGCGCGAGCGGGAGTCCTTCGAGGCGGCGGCAGATCTCTTCGGCGGCCTTGGTGTCGTCCGGGCGCCGGAAGGTGATGCCGGGGGCCGAGACGCGTACCCGGTCGCGGAAGAGGGTGAGGGCGTCGCTCTCGCCGTCGTAGGGCAGTGGGGGGACTTCCACGATGTTCTCGCCGCGGACGCCGAGGGGCTGCCTGCTGGTGGCGACGACGGTCAGGCCGGGGGCGATGGTGAGGAGTTCGCCGAGGAGGTGCGCGGTGGGTGCGCGCAGGTGTTCGCAGGAGTCGAGGACGAGCAGCATGTTCTTGTCCGCGAGCCATTCGCAGAGCGCGTCCACGGGCATCCGCAGGGCGTGGTCGGCGAGGCCGACGGCGTCGGAGACGGTGGGCAGCAGCAGGTCGTCGCCGTAGAGGGGGGAGAGGTCGGCCCACCGGACGCCGTCCTGGTAGCGATGGCCGACGAGGTGGGTGGCGCGGCGGGCGAGGCGGGACTTGCCGACGCCGCCGGGGCCGACGAGCGTGGTCATGCGGTGCGGGGTGAGCCGGTGCCCGACGAGGTGATACGGCGTCAGAGCCGATTCGAGGCGCAGGAGTTCCACGCCGCGGCCGATGAAGCTGGTCGTCTCCTCGGGCAGGTTTCCCACGATCGTCATCATCACCGTCCGGCGAGCTCGGGCCTGGTGCGCCGGCCGGCCGGAGGG
>NZ_JBHWZJ010000340.1:0-7579 GCF_042728415.1 Streptomyces sp. NPDC060198
GGCGCGTGGGGCCCTGCGCCGGAGCGCGGACCCCCGGCCGGCCGGACCGGAGTCACCAAGAACGTAACAGGCTCGCAATATCTTGCGTAAGTCCTTGCAGGTAGGAAAATCCAGCATTTCGTGGATGTGAGCGGGTCATGTCCAAAGTATTGACCCGGGCCTGACGGGCTCGTACGGTCTGCGCTGCAGCCGGGTTTCCAGTCTTGCTGCAAGAACATTCAAGAGCCTTCCGGCACGGCGCGTTGTCACGTGAGGCTGCTCGGTCACCCGCGTTTCCCCCACAGCAGGAGGAAAGACATGGCACGCAGACCGCTGTCCGCCGCTCTCGCCCTCGCGGCCGGAGTCGCTGCGCTGGTCGTCCCCGCAGGCGTCGGGGCCACGGCCGCCCAGGCCGCCACGCCGGGCACCAAGGACGTCACCGCCGTCCTGTTCGAGTGGAAGTTCGCCTCCGTGGCGCAGGCGTGTACCAGCACCCTCGGCCCGGCCGGCTACGGCTACGTCCAGGTCTCCCCGCCCATGGAGCACATCCAGGGCAGTCAGTGGTGGACCTCCTACCAGCCGGTCAGCTACAAGATCGCCGGCCGGCTCGGCGACCGCACCGCCTTCGCGAACATGGTCACCACCTGCCACAACGCCGGGGTGAAGGTCGTCGCCGACACCGTCATCAATCACATGTCGGCGGGGTCGGGCACCGGCACCGGCGGGTCCTCGTACACCAAGTACGACTACCCGGGCCTCTACTCGGTCAACGACATGAACGACTGCCAGTCGCAGATCAGCAACTACGGCGACCGCGCCAACGTGCAGAACTGCGAACTCGTCGGCCTCGCCGACCTGGACACCGGCGAGGAGTACGTACGCGGCAAGATCGCCGGGTACATGAACGACCTGCTCTCGCTGGGCGTCGACGGCTTCCGGATCGACGCGGCCAAGCACATGCCGGCCGCCGACCTCGCCAACATCAAGTCCCGGCTGACCAACCCGAACGCCTACTGGAAGCAGGAGGCCATCTACGGGGCCGGGGAGGCCGTCCAGCCCTCCGAGTACACCGGCACCGGGGACGTCCAGGAATTCCGCTACGCCCGCGGCCTCAAGCAGACCTTCCAGAGCGAGAACCTCGCCAACCTCAAGAACTACGGCGAGGGCTGGGGCTTCATGGCCTCGGGCTCCTCGGCGGTCTTCGTCGACAACCACGACACCGAGCGCGGCGGCGACACCCTCAACTACAAGGCGGGCGCCTCCTACACGCTGGCCAACGTCTTCATGCTGGCCTACCCGTACGGCTCCCCGGACGTGCACTCCGGCTACGAGTTCAGTGACAACGACGCGGGCCCGCCCAACGGCGGCCAGGTGAACGCCTGCTACACCGACGGCTGGAAGTGCCAGCACGCCTGGCCGCAGATCTCCTCCATGGTCGCCTTCCGCAACACCGCGCGCGGTGAGGCCGTCACCAACTGGTGGGACAACGGTGCCGACCAGATCGCCTTCGGCCGCGGTGCCAAGGCGTACGTCGCCATCAACCACGAGTCCTCGTCGCTGACCCGGACGTTCCAGACCGGCCTGCCCGCCGGCTCCTACTGCGACGTGCAGACCGGCAACGCCGTGACGGTCAACTCCTCCGGGCAGTTCACCGCCACCCTCGGCGCGGACACCGCGCTCGCCCTGCACATCAACTCCCGCACCTGCACCGGTACGGGCACCGGCACGGACCCGGGGACCGGCACCACCACCTCCGGGGCCACCTTCGGCGTCAACGCCACCACCTCGCTCGGCCAGAACATCTACGTCACCGGCAACCAGTCGGCCCTCGGCAACTGGGACCCGAACAGCGCCCTGAAGCTCGACCCGGCGACGTACCCCGTCTGGAAGCTCGACGTGACCCTCGCCGCCGGCACGTCCTTCGAGTACAAGTACCTCCGCAAGGACGCCGCCGGGAACGTCACCTGGGAGAGCGGCGCCAACCGCACCGCCACCGTGCCCGCCACCGGAAAGATCTCGCTGACCAGCGACGTCTGGCGCAGCTGAACGACCGGGCGCGGGCCGGGAGTGCGCACGGACGCCTCCCGGCCCGCGCCTTTCCCCGCCGCCCCCGCCGGGCCGGCCGTACCGCCCCACCCACAGTCCGAGGAGAACCCTCCGTGTCCCGAACCACCCTCCGCCGGGGAGCCGTCGCCGCGCTGTGCGCCGCGCTGCTGCCCGTCGTACCGGCGGCGACCGCGTCCGCCACGACCAGACCACCGTCCCCGCCCTCGGACGCGTCCCTCGCCAAGGAGTCGTCCCGCAAGGACCTCACCCGCGAGCAGTTCTACTTCGTCATGCCCGACCGGTTCGCCAACGGCGACACCTCCAACGACAGGGGCGGCCTGACCGGCTCCCGGCTGGAGACCGGGTACGACCCCACGGACAAGGGCTTCTACCAGGGCGGCGACCTCAAGGGGCTGACCAAGCGGCTCGACTACATCAAGGGCCTCGGCACCACCGCGATCTGGCTCGCGCCGATCTTCAAGAACCGCCCCGTGCAGGGCACCGGCGCCGACGCCTCGGCCGGCTACCACGGCTACTGGATCACCGACTTCACGCAGGTGGACCCCCACTTCGGCACCAACGCCGATCTGGAGAAGCTGATCGACAAGGCCCACGGCAAGGGCATGAAGGTCTTCTTCGACGTCATCACCAACCACACGGCCGACACCGTCGACTACGCCGAGAAGAAGTACGGCTACCAGCCCAAGGGCGCCTACCCCTACCTCGACACCGAGGGCCGCCCCTTCGACGACAGCGACGGCATGGCGAAGGTGGACGCGGACTCCTTCCCGTACACCCCGAAGGTGACCGGCAAGAAGGTCCCGTCCTGGCTCGACGACCCGACGATGTACCACAACCGGGGCGACTCCACCTACGCGGGCGAGTCCACCGAGTACGGCGACTTCTCCGGCCTCGACGACCTGTGGACCGAGCGCCCCGAGGTCGTCTCCGGCATGGAGAAGATCTACCAGAAGTGGGTCCGCGACTTCGACATCGACGGCTTCCGCATCGACACCGTCAAACACGTCGACATGGACTTCTGGACCCAGTGGGCCACCGCCCTCGACACCTACGCCGCGAAGCACGGTCGGGACGACTTCTTCATGTTCGGCGAGGTCTACTCCGCCGACACCGCGATCACCTCGCCGTACGTGACCCAGGGCAGGCTGGACGCGACGCTGGACTTCCCCTTCCAGGAAGCCGCCCGGCAGTACGCCTCCCAGGGCGCCCCGGCCTCCAAGCTCGCCGCGCTCTACGCCGACGACTACCGGTACACCACCGACAAGGCGAACGCCTACGAGCAGGTCACCTTCCTCGGCAACCACGACATGGGCCGCATCGGGACCTTCCTCAAGCAGGACAACCCGAACGCCTCGGACGCCGAACTGGTCGAGCGCGACAAGCTCGCCAACGAGCTGATGTTCCTCGGCCGCGGCAACCCCGTCGTCTACTCCGGTGACGAGCAGGGCTACACCGGCGCCGGCGGCGACAAGGACGCCCGCCAGCCGCTCTTCGCCACGAAGGTCGCCGACTACCTCGACGACGACCAGCTCGGCACCGACCGCACGCACGCCTCCGACGCGTACGACACCACCCACCCGCTGTACAAGGCGATCGCCGCGCTCTCCAAGCTCACCAAGGACAACCCCGCCCTCCAGGACGGCGTCCAGACCGAGCGCTACGCCGAGGGCTCCGTCTACGCGTACTCCCGCACCGAGGCCAAGCGCGGCACCGAGTACCTCGTCGCCGTCAACAACGGCACCGAGCCCCGGACCGTCGAGCTCACCACCGAGTCCGCCCGGATGAACTTCCGCACCATCTACGGCGGTTCCGCCACCGTGCGCAGCGGCTCGGACAAGAAGATCACCGTCACGGTGCCCGCCCTGTCCAGCATCGTGCTCCGCGCCGACCAGCCCCTCGCCGCCCCCGCCACCAAGCCCTCGCTCACCCTGAAGGCCCCGGCGGCAGGCGCGACCGGCACCGTCGAGATCTCCGCCGACGTCACCGGCGGCCGGCTCGACCGCGTGGTGTTCGCCGCCCAGACCGGCAACGGCACGTGGCGCACCCTCGGCACCGCCGACCACGCCCCGTACAAGGTCACTCAGGTCGTCGACGACACCGTCGCCGCAGGAACACCGCTGCGGTACAAGGCCGTCGTCGTGGACCGCACCGGCCGCACCGCGAGCGCGCTGGCCTCCACCACCGCCGGTCAGGCGCCCCCGGCCGCCAAGCCCGTCGCCGTCGAGCGCGACTACGCCGTCGTCCACTACAAGCGCGCGGACGGCGACTACGACGGCTGGCAGCTGAAGTCCGGCGATGCCACCGCCGAGTTCACCGGCCGTGACGCGTACGGCGCGTTCGCCTGGCTGAAGCTCGCCGAGGGCACCTCCACCGTGCCGTACACCGTCGAGAAGGACGGCACCGCCGACGGCCCCCAGCGCACCGTCGACCTCGCCACCACCGGCCAGGTCTGGGTCGCCCAGGGCGACGACGGCCAGGTCACCGAGGCCCCCGACGGCGCCGGCCCCTCCACCGACACCACCAAGGCCGTCCTCCACTACCACCGCGAGGACGGGAACTACGACGGCTGGGGCCTGCACACCTGGACCGGCGCCAAGGACCCGACCGACTGGGCCAAGCCGCTGCAGCCGGTGACGAAGGACGCCTACGGAGTCACCTTCGAGGTCCCGCTCGCCGACGGCGCCACCTCGCTCAGCTACATCCTCCACAAGGGCGACGAGAAGGACCTCCCGAGCGACCAGTCCCTCGACTTCGCGGGCAAGGGCTTCGAGGTCTGGATGCTGGGCGGCACCGCGAACTACCTCCTCCCGGCCGCCGCCGGGGTCCCCGCCCCCGACCTGACCAAGGCCGAGGCGCAGTGGATCGACGCGGACACCGTCGTCTGGAAGGTCAAGGCCACCGCCGCCACCAGCCAGCAGCTCGTCCACGCCAAGAACGGCGGCATCTCCGTCGTCGACGGCGCACTCTCCGACGAGGGCCAGTGGCTGCGTCTGAACCAGACCACCCTGACCGACGCGCAGAAGGCGAAGTACCCGCACCTCAAGGACTACCCCGCCTTCCAGGTCGACGCCCGCGACCGCGACCGGGTCCGTGAATCCCTGCGCGGCCAGCTGATCGCCACCCAGCGCGCCGCCAACGGCGCCCTCCTCGCCGCCACCGGCGTACAGATCCCCGGAGTGCTCGACAGCCTGTACGGAGCAAAGGCCGGCGGCGCCGCCCTCGGACCCGTCTTCGACAAGGGTGTCCCGACGCTCTCCGTGTGGGCCCCCACCGCCCGTACCGTCCAGCTCGAACTCGACGGCAAGACCCTCCCGATGCGGCGCGACGACACCACCGGCGTCTGGTCCGCCAAGGGGACCAAGTCCTGGAGCGGCAAGCCCTACCGCTACCTCGTCCAGGTCTGGGCGCCCACCGTCCAGAAGATCGTCACCAACAAGGTCACCGACCCCTACTCCACCGCCCTGACCACCGACTCCGCCCGCAGCCTCGTCGTCGACCTCACCGACCCGAAGCTCGCGCCCGCCGGCTGGTCCACCCAGAAGAAGCCCGCCGCCGTCCCCCTGGGAAGCGCGCAGATCCAGGAACTCCAGATCCGCGACTTCTCCATCGCCGACCCCACCTCCCAGCACCCCGGCGAGTACCTCGCCTTCACCGACACGGCCTCCGACGGCATGAAGCACCTCAAGGAGCTCGCCGACTCCGGCACCTCCTACGTGCACCTGCTGCCCGCCTTCGACATCGGCACCATCTCCGAGAAGAAGTCCGACCAGCAGCAGCCCGCCTGTGACCTCAAGGTCTACGCTCCCGACTCCGAGGAGCAGCAGGCCTGCGTCACGGCCGCCGCCGCCAAGGACGGTTTCAACTGGGGCTACGACCCGCTGCACTACACCGTCCCGGAGGGCTCCTACGCCTCCGACCCGGAAGGGACCAAGCGCACCGTCGAGTTCCGCCGGATGGTCCAGGGCCTCAACGACGCCGGACTGCGGACCGTCATGGACGTCGTCTACAACCACACCGTCGCCTCCGGCCAGGACGACAAGTCGATCCTCGACCGGATCGTGCCCGGTTACTACCAGCGGCTGATGGACGACGGTTCCGTCGCCAACTCCAGTTGCTGCGCCAACACCGCACCCGAGAACGCCATGATGGGCAAGCTCGTCGTGGACTCGATCGTGACCTGGGCCAAGCAGTACAAGGTCGACGGCTTCCGCTTCGACCTGATGGGCCACCACCCCAAGGCGAACATCCTCGCCGTGCGCAAGGCGCTCGACGGCCTGACGCTCGCCAAGGACGGCGTCGACGGGAAGAAGATCATCCTCTACGGCGAGGGCTGGAACTTCGGCGAGATCGCCGATGACGCCCGCTTCGTCCAGGCCACCCAGAAGAACATGGCCGGCACCGGCATCGCCACCTTCTCCGACCGCGCCCGCGACGCCGTGCGCGGCGGCGGCCCCTTCGACGCCGACCCCGGCGTCCAGGGCTTCGCCTCCGGCCTCTACACCGACCCCAACGACTCCACCTCCAACGGCACCGAGGCCGAGCAGAAGGCCCGCCTCCTGCACTACCAGGACCTGATCAAGGTCGGCCTCTCCGGCAGCCTCGCCGGCTACACCTTCACCGACACCTCCGGCAACCAGGTCACCGGCGCCGGCGTCGACTACAACGGCCAGCCCGCCGGATACGCGGCTGCCCCCGGCGACGCCCTCGCCTACTCCGACGCCCACGACAACGAGAGCCTCTACGACGCCCTCGCGTTCAAGCTCCCCGCGGACACCCCGGCCGCGGACCGGGCCAGGATGCAGGTCCTCGCCATGGGCATCTCCACCCTCTCCCAGGGGCCCTCGCTCTCCCAGGCGGGCACCGACCTGCTGCGCTCCAAGTCCCTGGACCGCAACTCCTTCGACAGCGGCGACTGGTACAACGCCATCCACTGGAACTGCCAGGACGGCAACGGCTTCGGCCGGGGCCTGCCGCAGGCCGCGGACAACAAGGACAAGTGGTCCTACGCCGAGCCGCTGCTGACCAACCCCACCCTCACCCCCGGCTGCGCGCAGATCACCGGCGCGTCCGCCGCCTACCAGGACCTGCTGACGATCCGGAGCACCGAGAAGGCGTTCGCCCTCACCTCCGCCGCCCAGGTCCAGTCCACCCTCGCCTTCCCGCTCTCGGGCAAGGACGAGACCCCCGGCGTCATCACCATGACCCTCGGTGACCTGGTCGTCGTCATCAACGCAACCCCGTCCACCGCCACCCAGACGGTGGACGCGGCGGCGGGCAAGGACTACGCCCTGCATCCGGTGCAGGCGGCGGGCGCGGACCTTACCGTCAAGCAGTCGCGGTACGAAGCGGAATCCGGCAGCTTCACCGTCCCAGGACGGACCGTCGCCGTGTTTTCACGTCCTCGGCACTGACGGGCTACGGTGTGACCGCACGCGTCGGCGACGGAGCCGCAGCGGCCCGGCGCCGAGCACCGTAACTCCGCCACAACCGGCCGGTCACGGCGCCACTCCCCGCACGGGAGCGGCGCCGGGGC
>NZ_JBHWZJ010000341.1:0-7559 GCF_042728415.1 Streptomyces sp. NPDC060198
GCGTTCAGCGCGGTCGCGCGTTCAGCGCGGTCGCGCGTTCAGCGCGGTCGCGCGTTCAGCGCGGTCGCGCGTTCAGCGCGGTCGCGCGTTCAGCGCGGTCGCGCGTTCAGCGCGGTCGCGCGTTCAGCGCGGTCGCGCGTTCAGCGCGGTCGCGCGTTCAGCGCGGTCGCGCGTTCAGCGGTCGTACGTTCAGCGCGAGGTCGTACCGTCCGGGGCGGGGCGCCCCTTCGGGCGGCGCAGTCCGGCTCCGGTCAGCCGGCGGACCAGTTCCTTGGAGCCGATCTCGCGCGCCCCGGCGCGCACCGCGTCCTGGTACCTCGCCTGCGGTACGTCGTAGTGGTCCCGCTCGAACGCGCGCGGCGGGCAGCCGATCGCCGCGGCGAAGGCGTGCAGTTCGTCGAAGGACTCGTCGCTGACCAGGTGCGACCAGAAACGGCCGTGGCCCGGCCAGGTCGGCGGGTCTATGTAGACGGTCACCGCCGCAGCACTCCGGCGAGCGCCCCGACCGGGGCCACCGACACGGTGGCGCGGGTGCAGACCCAGTGCGGGTCGGCGCCGAGTTCGGGTTCGACGTCGAGCGCGTGCGGGCCGCCGTCGTCGCAGACCGGGCAGAGCGGCCAGCGGCCGTACCGTTCGAGCAGGGCGTCCTGGACGTCCTGGGCGACCAGCCCGACGAGGAACTCCAAGCCGTCCGGCCACTGCTCCACCCACCACCGCCGCTGGGTCACCGCGTCCTCGACGAGGGACACGATGTCGGCGTCCGCGACGTCGCCCGCCGCCAGGTCGGCCACGACGAGGGCACGGGCGGTGTGCAGTGCCTGCTCCAGGGGGTTCAACTCCATGGCTCCATTGTCACCCCGCGCGGCCGGCCACTCCCCCGGCGCCCGCGCGTCCCGCCGCGACTCCGCGCGCGGGGCGGCGGGACCGCCCCGCCGGAGTGCGGACGATGTCCGGACCGCGTCCGGGAGCACGGGCCCGTCACTCGTACGTGTGTGGTGCGTGCCGCTCCGTTTCTCCTCCCGGCGACCGGGAGAGGATCGCCGCATCGTCGGCACGATCATGTGTACGGCGCCCACCGGAAAGGCATGGCATGGCTCAGGGCACTGTGAAGTGGTTCAACTCGGAGAAGGGGTTCGGGTTCATCGCGCCGGACGACGGCACTCCGGACGTCTTCGTGCACTTCTCCGCGATCGACTCCTCGGGATACCGGTCGCTGGAGGAGAACCAGCGGGTGGAATTCACCACCTCGCAGGGGCCCAAGGGCCCGCAGGCGGAGCAGGTACGCCCGCTCTGACCGCTCCGACCCCCGCGAGCCGTCCATGACGCGACCCGCACGCCCGCCCGGGTGTGCGGGTCGCTCCGTATGCCCCGTCTCCCCGCCTCCACACCGCCCGGGCCCCTTCCGCACGGTGATCGCGGAACATCCGAAGTCTCCCCGCCACCACCACGTTTGGACCGCGACAACCGGTAAAGACGAAGCCTTGACAACGACTTAGCACGACGAGGTAGGAGACGCATCATGGGCATCATCGCTTGGATTCTCATCGGGTTGCTCGCCGGCCTCATCGCCAAGGCGCTCATGCCGGGCAAGGACCCGGGCGGCATCATCATCACGATGCTCATCGGTATCGCGGGCGGTCTCCTCGGCGGTTGGCTCGGCAAGGTTCTGTTCGGCGTCGACTCGATCGACGGTTTCTTCGACGTCTCGACGTGGATAGCGGCGATCGCCGGTTCGGTGATCCTGCTGGCCATCTACCGCGTGTTCGCCGGCGGCCGTCACTCGCACCGTCACGCCTGATCCGGCGGACCCCCGGGTCCGCGGATCGCGCACGCACCGAACGGCTCCCCCTCCGCACGGAGGGGGAGCCGTTCTCGCGTTCCCGCCCTTCGCGGGCGGTGCGCGGGGCGCGCAAGCGGGACCAATGGGGGGTTGACGGGCGAGTGTGATGAAAATACCTTTCAGGAGTGACCAGTGAACTGAAGGAAAGTTTCAGCAGCGACTCGCCGCCGGCCCCGGCAGCCCTCGCCGCCAAGGTCCGTACGCTCGCCCCCTCCATGACGCGCTCCATGCAGCGCGTCGCCGAAGCGGTCGCCGGGGACCCCGCCGGGTGCGCCGCGCTCACCGTCACCGGTCTCGCCGAACGCACGGGTACGAGCGAGGCCACCGTGGTCCGCACCGCGCGGCTCCTCGGCTACCCGGGCTACCGCGACCTGCGCCTCGCCCTCGCCGGCCTCGCCGCCCACCAGCAGTCGGGGCGGGCTCCCGCGGTCACCGCCGACATAGCGGTGGACGACCCGATCGCCGACGTCGTCGCCAAGCTCGCCCAGGACGAGCAGCAGACCCTCGCGGACACCGCCGCCGGGCTCGACACCGGGCAGCTCTCCGCCGTCGTGACCGCCGCCGCCACCGCCCGCCGGATCGACATCTACGGCGCGGGCGCCTCCTCGCTCGTCGGCCAGGACCTGGCGCAGAAGCTGCTCCGGATCGGCCTCATCGCGCACGCCCACGCCGACCCGCACCTCGCGGTCACCAACGCGGTACAGCTGCGCCCCGGGGACCTCGCCATCGCGATCACCCACTCCGGTTCGACCAGCGACGTGATCGAGCCACTGCGGGCCGCCTTCGACCGGGGCGCCACCACCGTCGCCATCACCGGCCGCCCGGGCGGTGCCGTCACCCAGTACGCGGACCACGTGCTGACCACGTCCACCTCCCGCGAGAGCGAGCTGCGACCGGCCGCCATGTCCAGCCGGACCAGCCAACTACTCGTCGTCGACTGCCTGTTCATAGGCGTGGCGCAGCGCACCTACGAGACGGCGGCCCCCGCGCTCTCCGCCTCGTACGAAGCGCTCGCGCACCGCCACCCGCACCGCCGCCGCTGACCGGCGCACCCCCGGGGCCCGCCCCGCAGCAACCTCACCCGCACGAGAACCCGCACCCGCATCCCGCACTCCCAGCGGCCCCGCACCCCGCACCCCGTACGAGCACCACGAGAAAGCAGAGCCACGCCTCATGTCCTCCTCCGCGACCGGCCGCGACGGCGACCTCCTCGCCCAGCTCGCCACCCTCACCACCGAGCAGTTCCGCCCCGATCTGGCCGAAATCGACCGGCTGCCCACTTCGGAGATCGCGCGGATCATGAACGGCGAGGACCGGTCCGTGCCCGACGCCGTCGCCGCGCAGTTGCCGCAGATCTCCGCCGCGATCGACGCCGTGGCGGAGCGCATGGCGCGCGGCGGCCGGCTGATCTACCTGGGCGCGGGTACCGCCGGGCGCCTCGGGGTGCTGGACGCCAGCGAGTGCCCGCCGACCTTCAACACCTCTCCGTCCGAGGTCGTCGGGCTGATCGCGGGCGGCCCGTCCGCGATGGTGACGGCGGTGGAGGGCGCGGAGGACAGCCGGGAGCTGGCCGCCGCCGACCTGGACGGGCTGGGCCTCACCGCCGAGGACACCGTCGTCGGGATCTCCGCCTCCGGCCGCACCCCGTACGCGATCGGCGCCGTCGAGCACGCCCGCGCCCGGGGCGCGCTCACCGTGGGGCTCTCCTGCAACGCGGGCTCGGCGCTGGCCGCCGCCGCCGAACACGGCATCGAGGTCGTCACCGGCCCGGAGCTGCTGACCGGCTCGACCCGGCTGAAGGCGGGCACGGCGCAGAAGCTGGTACTCAACATGATCTCGACCATCACGATGATCCGGCTCGGCAAGACGTACGGGAATCTGATGGTCGACGTGCGGGCCTCCAACGAGAAGCTGCACGCCCGTTCGCGCCGGATCGTCGCCCTGGCGACCGGCGCCTCCGACCACGAGATCGAAGCCGCCCTCGCCGCCACCGAAGGTGAGGTGAAGCCGGCGATCCTCACCATCCTCGGCCGGGTGGACGGCCCCACCGCCACCGGCCTGCTCGCCGCCTCGGGCGGCCATCTGCGCGCCGCGCTCGGCCGTGTCTGACCGCTCGACGCGCAGGGGAGCGCTACCCCCCACACCCCCCACCCCCGCACAGCAAGGCACCACGCACCATGGCAACAGATGACAAGCACCGCGCCACCGCCGCCGCGATTCTTCCGCTCGTCGGTGGCGCCTCCAACGTCCGTACCGTCGCCCACTGCATGACTCGGCTCCGGCTGGGGCTGCTCGACCCGTCCCTGGTGGACGACGAGGCGCTGAAGGCGCTGCCCGCCGTGCTGGGCGTGGTCGAGGACGACACGTACCAGATCGTCCTCGGCCCGGGCACCGTCGCCCGGGTCACCCCGGAGTTCGAGGCGCTGGTGGAGACGTCCCGCGCCACGGCCCCGGCCACGGCCCCGACGTCCGCCGCCACGCCCGCCGCGCCACCGACGACCGCCGATGAACTCGCCTCACAGGGGGCGGAGTTGCGGGCCGCACGGAGGGCGAAGAACGCCACCCCGTTCAAGCTCTTCCTGCGAAAGATCGCGAACATCTTCGTCCCGCTGATCCCCGCCCTCATCGGCTGCGGCATCATCGCCGGGCTCAACGGCCTGCTGGTCAACCTGGGCTGGCTGCCCGGGGTGACGCCCGCGCTGGCTGCCGTCGCCTCCGGGTTCATGGCGCTGATCGCGGTGTTCGTCGGCTACAACACGGCGAAGGAGTTCGGCGGTACCCCGATCCTCGGCGGTGCGGTCGCCGCGATCATCGTGTTCCCCGGGGTCGCCAACGTCGAGGCGTTCGGGCAGAAGCTCTCGCCCGGCCAGGGTGGTGTGCTCGGCGCGCTGGGCGCCGCCGTGCTCGCGGTGTACGTGGAGAAGTGGTGCCGCCGCTGGGTGCCCGAGGCGCTGGACGTGCTGGTCACGCCGACGCTCACGGTGCTGGTCTCCGGGCTGGTCACGATCTTCGGCTTGATGTACGTGGCAGGCGAGGTCTCCTCCGCCATCGGCACGGCCGCCGACTGGCTGCTCTCGCACGGCGGCGCGGGCGCGGGGCTCCTGCTCGGCGGGTTCTTCCTGCCGCTGGTGATGCTCGGCCTGCACCAGGCGCTGATCCCGATCCACACCACCCTGATCGAGCAGCAGGGCTACACCGTGCTGCTGCCGATCCTCGCCATGGCGGGCGCCGGACAGGTCGGCGCGGCGATGGCCGTGTACGTGCGTCTCCCCCACAACGAGTCGATCCGCCGCACCATCCGGTCGGCCCTGCCCGCCGGGCTGCTGGGCGTCGGCGAACCGCTGATCTACGGCGTCTCGCTGCCGCTGGGCCGCCCGTTCGTCACGGCGTGCGTCGGCGGCGCGTTCGGCGGCGCCTTCGTCGGGCTCTTCAACCAGCTCGGCACCTCGGTCGGCTCGACCGCGATCGGCCCCTCCGGCTGGGCCCTCTTCCCGCTCCTGGACGGCAACCACGGCCTCGGCGGCACCATCGCGATCTACGCGGGCGGGCTGCTCGTCGGCTACGTCACCGGGTTCGCCGCCACGTACTGCTTCGGCTTCAGCAAGGAGCTGCTGGCCGAGTTCAACGTGTCCCAGGAGGCGGCGGGTGCCGGTACGACCACGGTGGTCGCCGGTTCGCCGGGCGCTCCGGAGGCCGCGGAACCGGGTCAGCGCCCCACGCCCGCGAAGGCCTGAGGGCCCACAGCCCCGGTACGCACCACGAGCCGCCCCTCTCCGCGAGGGGCGGCTCGTTCCGTGATGGACGAGCACGTGCGGGGCGCACGTGCGGGGTCACCCGATCGTGAAGTCGGCGGCCTCGGTCTCCAGCGTCGTGGTGCCGTCCGCAGCGGTGGCCAGCACGGCCGTGTGCCAGAGGCCGCGCGGGGCCTCGTCGGCGTCCTCAGGGGTGAGGGCGACCCGGTAGGTGCAGTGCGCGGTGTCCGCGCCGGACGGTTCGCAGACGGCCTTCTCGACCAAGGCCATGTCCTTCTCGGTCAGGTGCGTGTCGGAGAAGGACGAGTCCGCCGGCCAGGCCAGCACGTTCACGCGCTTCACGCCCCCGGCCGCCGTGACGTCCGTCGTGAAGGTCAACGAGCCGTCCCGGTCGCCGTCCGGGGCGACGTAGCGGGCGGTGCTGTGCGCGAGGGTGGGCTGCTGCGGCTCACCGGCGTACGCGAGGGCGAAAGCCCCGGCGCCCCCGAGGGCGACCACACCGGCGGCCACGGACAGGGCGATACGTCGGGACATGAGGGTTCTCCAGAATCGTCGTCTCGGGCAGGAACGGCGCGCTTGGCCGCGCCCCGTGGCACCGATACTCGTCGCGCCGGAACCGTCGGACATGAGTGCGGGGACTCATCCAGGAGTGGGTATCCACGCCCGCCCTCCTGCGGACTTCAGGACGCAGGTCCCCCGGCCGGGGACTCGGCCAGCCGGAGATCGACGAACGGGATCGTGTCCCCCGGCAGCAGATACGTCTCCACCTCCACGAACCCCCGGGCCCGCGCGAACTCCAGCCCCTCCGTGTTGCTCGCCAGCACCACGGTCTCGACGGCCTTCGCCCCCAACTCCCGCGCCAGCGCGAGCCCGTGTGCGTAAAGGGCCGTACCGAACCCCCGCTTCCGGCACTCCGGGAGGACGCGCGCGATCACCGTGGCCACCCCCTCGCCCACGGTCGGCGGGCGCACCGTGGAGCAGCCGGCCACCTCGCCCGCCGTCCGCGCGACGAACAGCCGGTTGCGGGTACGCCGTTCCCGTACCTCGTCGGCGGTGAGGGGCGCGGTCGGGACGATCAGGTTGTGGACGTTCCGCCACTCCTCGGCGAGGAAGTCGTCGGACACCGCGTGGAGGTGGAGTTCACTCATGGCGGCATGAGAACCGGGCGGGGGACGCGGCGTCAACGGAGTTGTCGGCCCCAGCCCCAAGGGGGTTCGCAGAGTGCGTGTGTGAAGCCCGGCTTCGCGGGCACGCGAACTGATGAGCGCATCCCGCCGACCGTACGCATCGCGGTACGCATCGCGGTACGCATCCGCTACGCCGCGTGCGAAGCGGCTCGTACCGTGGTTCGCACCGCGGTTCGCACAGCCGGGCGGGGAGCGCGACCGAAGGACCGCCGAGGAAGGAGCGACCCATGAGCACAGACCCGTGGGGTTACCACCCTGCCAGCGGCCACATCTCCGGAATCGACCTGACCGGATTCGCGGTCGAAGCCGTCGACGGGCACGTCGGCAAGGTCGACAGTCACTCCGACGAGGTGGGTTCGGCCCACCTCCTGGTCGACACCGGTGTGTGGATCTTCGGACGGGAGATCCTGTTGCCCGCAGGCACGGTCTCCCGGATCGACACGGAGGGACGTGAGGTCCACGTGGACCTCACGAAGGAACAGATCAAGGAAGCACCGGAGTTCGAGCGTCCGACGCACGCGGGCGACCCGGCCTACTACACGGACCTGGCCGCCCACTACGGCATGCACCGTCTGATCTGACGCCTCGCGTCTTCCGTCTCCCTCCGGCCCTACGCACCACGCGCGCAGCGGTTCGCGCCCCGGACGTTCACCTGACGTCCACGCGCCGAGCCACTCGCGCGGAACACCTGGAACACGGACACCCGGAACACAGCACCACGCACGTCGCACAGAGCGGGGCGGGCCCGAAGAGGGTTCGCCCCGCGACGTGTGCCCGGGG
>NZ_JBHWZJ010000342.1:0-7520 GCF_042728415.1 Streptomyces sp. NPDC060198
CGCTGCTGCGTGCGGGCCCACCTCGTACCTGTATGAGCGGTCAGGCCCAGGTGATCAGGCGCTTGGGCTGTTCCAGGATCGCGGCGATGTCCGCCAGGAACCTCGAACCGAGCTCGCCGTCGATGAGGCGATGGTCGAACGAAAGCGCCAGCGTGGTGACCTGACGGGGCTTCACCTTGCCCTTGTGGACCCACGGCTGGAGCTTGATCGCGCCGATCGCGAGGATTGCGGACTCGCCCGGGTTGAGGATGGGCGTGCCGGTGTCCACGCCGAAGACGCCCACGTTGGTGAGGGTGAGGGTGCCGCCCGCCATCGCCGCCGGGGAGGTCTTGCCCTCGCGGGCGGTGGAGATCAACTCAGCCAGTGCCGAACCGAGTTCGGGCAGGGTCTTGTCCTGCGCGTCCTTGATGTTCGGCACGATCAGTCCGCGCGGGGTGGCGGCGGCGATACCCAGGTTCACGTAGTGCTTCTGGACGATCTCCTGGTTGGCCTCGTCCCAGGCGGCGTTGACGCCCGGGTTCCGCCTGACCGCGACGAGGACGGCCTTCGCGATGAGGAGCAGCGGGTTGACCCGGACCCCGGCGAGGTCCTTGTCCTCCTTGAGCTCCGCGACGAGCTTCATCGTGCGGGTGATGTCGACCGTGACGAACTCGGTGACGTGCGGCGCGGTGAAGGCGCTGGTGACCATCGCCTGGGCGATGGCCTTCCGCACCCCCTTGACGGGGATGCGGGTCTCCCGCGCACCCGGCACCTGCGCCACCGGCTGCGGCGCCTCGGCCGGAGCGCCGTAGTACGTTCCGGTGTCGTACGGCGCGTGCTCGTCGAGCGCTTCCGCCATCGCGGGGGCAACGGCCGCCGGGGGCGCCGGCGGAGCGGCGGCGGCGTGCACGTCCTCGCGGGTGATGACACCGTCCGGGCCGGTCGGGGTGACCGAGGCCAGGTCGATGCCGAGGTCCTTCGCGAGCTTGCGGACCGGGGGCTTGGCCAGCGGGCGGCTCTTCGCCACCGCCTGTGCGGCACCGGCGCCCTGGCCGTTCAGCTCGCCCTGGACCGCCTGGAGCGCGGCAGCCGCCGGCTGCTCGGCGCCCTTGCGCGGACGGCGCTTGGTGGAACCCTCGGAGACCCCGTAACCGACCAGCACGGACTGCCGGCCCTTGGGCGCCTCCTCCGGGGCGGCGGCAGCGGCCTCGGGCTCCGCCGGAGCGGTCACCGCTTCCTGCGCGGGTGCGTCGGCGGCCGAACCGGGCGCCACGTCCACCGAGATGATCACCTGGCCGACGTCGACCGTGGTGCCCTCGGGAAAGCGCAGTTCGTGCACCACCCCGTCGAACGGGATCGGCAGCTCCACCGCCGCCTTGGCGGTCTCCACCTCGCACACGACCTGGCCGTCGGTGACGGTGTCGCCGGGCTGGACGAACCACTTGAGGATCTCCGCCTCGGTGAGCCCCTCGCCCACGTCGGGCATCTTGAACTCACGGAAACGGACCGATGTGTCGGTCATCGTCACGACCCCTCTCCTCAGTACGCCAGCGAGCGGTCGACGGCGTCGAGCACCCTGTCGAGACCCGGCAGGTACTCGTCTTCGAGCCGGGCCGGCGGGTACGGCACGTGGTAGCCGCCGACGCGCAGGACCGGTGCTTCGAGATGGTAGAAGCTGCGCTCGGTGATCCGGGCGGCGATCTCCGCGCCGGAGCCGTAGAAGACCGGGGCCTCGTGCACGACGACCAGCCGGCCGGTCTTCTCGACCGAGGTCTGGATGGCGTCGAAGTCGATCGGGGACATCGACCGCAGGTCCAGGACCTCGATCGACCGGCCCTCCTCCTCGACCGCCGCGGCGGCCTCCAGGCAGACCTTCACCATCGGCCCGTAGGCGACGAGCGTGAGGTCGCTGCCCTCGCGGACCGTGACGGCGCGGTGCAGCGGGACCGGAATGGCCTCGGTGTCGACCTCGCCCTTGTCCCAGTAACGCCGCTTCGGCTCGAAGAAGATGACCGGGTCGTCGCTCTGGAGGGCCTGCTGCATCATCCAGTAGGCGTCGTGCGCGTTCGACGGCGAGACGACCTTCAGGCCGGAGACGTGCGCGAACAGCGCCTCGGGCGACTCGCTGTGGTGCTCGACCGCGCCGATGCCGCCGCCGTAGGGGATACGGACCACGACGGGCAGCTTGATCTTGCCGAGCGAGCGGGCGCGCATCTTCGCGAGCTGCGTGACGATCTGGTCGTACGCGGGGAAGACGAAGCCGTCGAACTGGATCTCGACGACGGGACGGTAGCCACGCAGGGCCAGGCCGATCGCCGTGCCGACGATGCCGGACTCGGCGAGCGGGGTGTCGATCACCCGGCCCTCGCCGAAGTCCTTCTGGAGCCCGTCGGTGATCCGGAAGACACCGCCGAGCTTGCCGACGTCCTCACCCATGATCAGGACCTTGGGGTCGGTGTCGAGGGCATGGCGCAGCGACTCGTTGAGCGCCTTGGCGATGGACATCTTTTCCGCGGCCATGGTCAGTTCTCCTCCTCGGCGAACGATGCCTGGTAGGCGGTGAACTCGGCGCGCTCCTCGTCGACGAGCGAGGACCCGTCGGCGTACGCGTGCTCGAACATGGCGAGGGGTTCGGGGTCCGGCATCGCCCGGACACCCTCTCGTACCCGCTTGCCGAGCGCGTCGCTCTCCGCCTCCAGGGCGGTGAAGAAGGCCGCGTCGGCGAGCTTCTGCTTCTCCAGGTACGTGCGCAGCCGCAGGATCGGGTCCTTCGCCTCCCACGCGGCGCGCTCCTCGTCGGCCCGGTACTTCGTCGGGTCGTCGGATGTGGTGTGCGCGCCCATCCGGTAGGTGAACGCTTCCACGAGGGTGGGGCCCTCACCCCTGCGGGCCCGCTCCAGCGAAGCCTTGGTCACGGCGAGGCAGGCGAGCACGTCGTTGCCGTCGACGCGGACGCCGGGGAAGCCGTAGCCCTGGGCGCGCTGGTAGAGCGGCACCCGGGCCTGGCGCGCGGTGGGCTCGGAGATCGCCCACTGGTTGTTCTGGCAGAAGAACACGACCGGGGCGTTGTAGACCGCGGCAAAGGTGAACGCCTCGCCGACGTCGCCCTGACTGGTGGCGCCGTCGCCGAAGTACGCGACCACGGCGGAGTCCGCGCCGTCCTTGGCGACGCCCATGGCGTAGCCGGTGGCGTGCAGGGTCTGCGAGCCGATGACGAGCGTGTACAGGTGGAAGTTGTTGCTGTTCGGGTCCCAGCCGCCGTGGTTCACGCCGCGGAACAGACCGAGCAGGTTCGTCGGGTCGACCCCGCGGCACCAGGCGACGCCGTGCTCGCGGTAGGTGGGGAAGACGTAGTCGTCGTCGTTCAGCGCCCGGCCGGAACCGATCTGCGCCGCCTCCTGGCCCAGCAGCGACGCCCACAGGCCCAGCTCGCCCTGGCGCTGCAGGGCGGTCGCCTCGGAGTCGAATCGGCGGGTCAGGACCATGTCCCGGTACAGCCCGCGCAGCTCCTCGGGGGAGAGGTCGACGCTGTACTCGGGGTGCTCCACCCGCTCGCCCTCGGGCGTCAGGAGCTGTACGAGCTGGGGCTCGGAACTCTGTGGTGCCTTCGCGGCGCTGGTGCGCCTGCTGCTGCTACTGCGTCGCGGCTTACGCGCGGCAGTGCTCTCCACGGTCACGTGCGTGCTCCTCCGTCGGTCCGGACCCCGGGGTCTGCCGGGAACCAGTGCGGCTCGCCTGTGTCCGGACCCGTGCACGGGGTGGGTGCCGCTCGGCCGGGAACAGGCGTGACAGGTGCCCCGGCGAGCACCCTGTCACAGGCACGTTACCCAGTGGGTCGCATATACGCGAAACCCTCTCTGACCTGCGTTTTTGCTTGGATTTCCAAGTAAATCGCGAAAACCCGAACTCTCGCTGGTCACAGCACTGGTAACAGCCTGGCAGGCCGCCGGAACAACGGCACGTTATCCCGGGGGCACGGCGCAGGGAAGGGCGGAGCGGAGCGGAGTGTGTGAGACTGCGAATGTGTCCGAAGATGGAAAAATCACCGTATTTCTACTCGACGACCACGAGGTAGTCCGCCGGGGCGTCCACGACCTGCTCGCGGTGGAGGACGACATCGAGGTCGTCGGTGAGGCCGGCACCGCCGCCGACGCCCTGGTCCGCATCCCCGCCACCCGCCCCGACGTGGCCGTCCTGGACGTGCGCCTGCCGGACGGCAGCGGGGTGGAGGTGTGCCGGGAGATCCGCTCCCAGAACGAGAACATCAAGTGCCTGATGCTCACCTCGTACGCGGACGACGAGGCCCTGTTCGACGCGATCATGGCCGGGGCCTCGGGATACGTCCTGAAGGCGATCCGGGGCAACGAGCTGCTGAGCGCGGTACGCGACGTGGCGGCCGGAAAGTCGCTGCTGGACCCGGCGGCCACGGCCCGGGTGCTGGCCCGGCTGCGCGACGGCAAGGACAGCAAGGGCGACGACAGGCTCGCCAACCTGACCGACCAGGAACGCAAGATCCTCGACCTCATCGGCGAGGGACTCACCAACCGGGTCATCGGGGAGCGCCTGCACCTCGCGGAGAAGACCATCAAGAACTACGTCTCCAGCCTCCTGTCGAAGCTCGGCATGGAACGCCGCTCGCAGGCCGCCGCGTACGTCGCCCGGATCCAGGCCGAGGGCGAACGCTGACCCGGCGCCGGAGCTCCGGCAGAAACCCCCGGACCTTCGGGCCCTTGGTCCCGGTGTGCACGGGGCCGCCGGCCCTTACGCGCGGGCCGGGCGCCGTCGGACAGTGGAAGGCATGTCTCCAGAGGAATCGCATGCCATCGAGCTGCTGGGCCGGGTCCCGTACGGCCGGCTGGCGGCCAGCAGGCGTGCCCTCCCGCTGCTGGCCCCCGCCCGTCACATCGTGTGCGACGGGCAGCTCCTGCTGCGCATGCACGGCGGACTCGGCCACCACGAGGCCTGCGACGGCAGCGTCGTCGCCTACGGAGCCGACAACCTGAACACGGCCGCCCCGGGCGACCGCGACCTGTGGGCCGTTCAGTTCACCGGTACCGCCGAGCTGACGGAACCCTCCCGCGTCCAGCGCGCCCGCTTCGGCGCCCCGCCGGCCGAGGTCAACGGCGAGACCTTCGATCCGGTGTACCTCCGGCTGCACCCGCGGTTCGCCTCTTGGCACACTCTGGGCTGGAATTCAAGTCCGCATCCGGGCCACGTTGCGTGATCTACCATCTGGTAAGTGCCGCGCTCATATGTAACCCATCCTCCCCAGCCTCCGGTCGGCGAGGTCATGCGCCGCTATCCCGCGGTCGGTGAACCGCTCGCCTGCGAGCCGATCACCAAGGGACTGCTCAACCACGGATACCGCGTCGCCACCACGCGCGGCGCGTACTTCCTCAAGCACCACCTGGACAAGCAGCACCTGGACGACGCCACCGGCGAACGCTCCCTCATCGCCCGTCAGCACCGGGCGACCCAGCGCCTCCAGTCGATCGGCGTCCCCGTCGCACCCCCACTGGCCGACGCGGACGGCGAGACCGTCACGGTGATCGACGGCCACTGCTTCGCCCTGCACCCCTGGGTCGACGGCCGTCACCGGATCGGCGCCCAGCTCACCCCCGACCAGTCCACACGTCTCGGGGCGCTCCTCGGAGCCGTACACACGGGACTCGAACACGTCATGGGCCCCGGCAGCGGCACGCAGACCACGCGGCGCGGACACGGCAGCCCCGATCCGGCCGACACCTTCGCCCTCATCGACGAGCTGCTCGACGCGGCGCGCGGCGTACGCCCCCGCGACACCCCGCTGGACGCCTTCGACGAGCTGGCCGTGCACCGCCTCGTCGAACGCAGGGCGCTGCTCGAACGCCACGCCCACCGCCGCCCACCGACCCCCGTGGGCCCCGCCCACGGCTGGGTGCACGGCGACTTCCACCCGCTGAACCTGCTCTACCGGGGCAGCGACCCGGTGGCGATCGTGGACTGGGACCGGCTCGGCGTACAGCCGCGCGCCGAGGAAGCGGTACGCGCCGCGGCGATCTTCTTCGTGCAGCCGGCCGGAAAGCTGGAACTGGACAAGGTCAAGGCGTACGCGCGCGCCTACCGCGAGGCCGCCGGGGTCGGTTCGGCGGAACTCGCCGCCGCGGTGCACCGGGTCTGGTGGGAGCGGCTCAACGACTTCTGGATATTGCGCTGGCGCTACGCCCTGGGAGACCGGAGGGCCGACCCGCAGTTCCCTGCGGTGTCGGCCCTGGTGGTGTGGTGGACCCGGGAGTACGAGGCGGTGAACGAGGCGTTCACCGCCTGAGCGGCCCTCGCGCCCGCCCCGGCCGGCGTCCCGGGATCAGGTGGTGCTGCCGGCCGTGCTCGCCGCATCGGTGGGATCCGCGGTGGGGTCGCCCCCACCGACAAGGCCGCCCAGCGCGCCGGAGTCACCGTCGTCACCCGTCGGGTCCGTGGTCGGCTCCTCGGACGTCTCGCCCGTGGAGCCGGAGTCGTCGCCACCGGTGGACGTGGCGGGCGCCTGCGTCGTCTGGGTCGGCTTCGGGGTGTCCGAAGGCTTCGTCTCCGTCGGCGTCGGCGTCCAGGTCGGCTCCTCGGACCACTTCGACTGCCCGCCCGAGGAGTCCTCCGGTTCCTGCGTCTCCGTGGTCGGATCGTCGCTCGGCTCGGCCGAGGTCTCGTCCGGGGAAGGCGAGTCGGACGTGGTCTGCTCCACCCGGCCCTTGTCGGTGTCGTTGCCGCTCGACGCGTTGACGGCGATGGCGATCCCGACGCCGATCGCGACCAGCGCGAGCACCGCGAGGAGCCACATCTTGCTCTTGCCGCCGCCGTCCCCCCGGCCGCCGTCGTAACCGCTGTAACCGCCGCCGTAGCCGCCGTCGTCCGGGTTCGCCGGGGGCAGGATCGGCCCCTTCGAGGTGTCCCCGTGCGAGGCGTAGCCGCCGGCCCCCATCACCTGGGTCGCGCCGGCGTAACCCTGCGCCTGGGTGCGGGCTCCGTCGTACCCGGCGACCGGTCCGGTGTTCCACGTGCCCGTGTGGCCGCCCTGCACCTGGAGCATCTGCAGGCCGTACTGGACGAGTCCGCGCATCTCCTCGGCGCTCTGGAACCGGTCGTCCGGCTCCTTCGCGAGCGACCGCATCACCAGGCCGTCCAGCTCCGGCGGCACGGCGTCCGAGACGTCGGAGGGCGGCAGCGGAATGTCCTGGACGTGCTGATACACCACCGAGAGCGGCGTCTCACCGGTGAACGGGGGCCGCAGCGCCAGCAGTTCGTACAGCAGACAGCCGGTCGCATAAAGGTCGGAGCGGTGGTCGACGGCCTTGCCGAGCGCCTGCTCCGGAGAGAGGTACTGCGGCGTGCCGACGACCATGCCGGTCTGCGTCATCGTCGACTGCGCGCCGTGCAGCGCACGGGCGATGCCGAAGTCCATGACCTTGACCGCGCCGGAGTTCGTGATGATGACGTTCGCGGGCTTGATGTCCCGGTGCACGATGCCGTGCTGGTGCGAATAGGCCAGAGCCTCCAGCACACCCGAG
>NZ_JBHWZJ010000343.1:0-7482 GCF_042728415.1 Streptomyces sp. NPDC060198
AAGGACATGGGAGGTCCTTTCCGTGTGGGTGTGGCCTCTCGGCCACCGTCACTACGGTCGACTCCCTCCGCCGCCCGAACTCATCGGAACGACACGCGCCCGCCGCCCACCCCTCGTGGTGCTCGTACGCGTCGGCCGTCGCTCACACCTTGCGGTACTCGTACGCCTCGCCCGCCGACGCCCGCACTGCCGCGAGGTCGCCCCCGGCGGAGACAGTGACGACGGCGGCGACCGCGCCCTCCACGAACGGCGCGTCCAGCAACTCGGTCCCTTCCGGGAGCTCGTCACCTCCGGCGAGCATCGCCTTGACGGTGAGCAGGGCGCTGCCGAGATCCACGAGCACCGCGACCCCCGCGCCCGCGTCCACCGACCGCACCGCGCGGGCGATCAGTTCGGAGCTGGTGCCGAGCCCGCCGTCCGCCGTGCCCCCGGCGGCGGCCACGGGGACCGTGGCGCCACCCGCGGCGAGGCCGCGCGCCAGGGCCGCGACGGACTCCGCCACCGGCCCGCTGTGCGAGACCAGCACGATGCCGACCGGCCCCGCCCCACTCACCGGACACCGCCGACCGTCGCCGCCGCCGTCTCGGCGAGCGCGGCCATCAGCAGCGCCGCCGAGGCGGCACCGGGGTCCTGATGGCCGACGCTGCGTTCACCGAGATAGCTCGCCCTGCCCTTGCGGGCCCGCATCGGCACCGTCCCCTCGGCCCCCGCCAGCGCCGCCCCGGCCGCTGCCGCGAACGACTCCTCCAGGGCCGCGACGGCGGGCACCAGGGCGTCGATCATCGTCTGGTCCCCGGGCCGCGCCCCGCCGAGCCGGCCGACCGCCTCGACGCCCTCGACCAGCGCCCGCCGCAGCTGGTCGGCGCTCACCCCGGGTTCCGGTCCGAGCGCCTTGGCCGTACGCCGCAGCAGCGTTCCGTAGAGCGGGCCGGAGGCTCCTCCCACGGTCGATATCAACGTCCGGCCGGCCAGGGCCAGTACGTCACCCGGGGCCGAGGGGCCCGCCTCGTCCAGGGCGGCGGTCACCGCGGCGAAGCCGCGCCGCAGATTGGAGCCGTGGTCGGCGTCCCCGATCGCGGAGTCCAGCTCCGTGAGCCGGCCGGCCTCACGGTCGACGGCGGACGCGGTCGCGGTCATCCAGCG
Organism: Streptomyces sp. NPDC060198; assembly: GCF_042728415.1. Taxonomy (NCBI): domain Bacteria; kingdom Bacillati; phylum Actinomycetota; class Actinomycetes; order Kitasatosporales; family Streptomycetaceae; genus Streptomyces; species Streptomyces sp. NPDC060198. Next base: position 1,144 of record NZ_JBHWZJ010000343.1, read on the forward strand.
GCGGAAGAAATAGGCGTCGAGCACAGGGTCTCCAGTCCGGAATGCGGGGCGCCCGGGGCGCCGTTCGGTGCGGTCGGCGGCTGCCCGGCGACATGGCGATTCCCGCGCTCAGCGGCCCCAGCGGAGCGCGGCCGTACGCACCGGTGCGTCCCAGAGCCGCAGCAGTTCCTCGTCCACGCGGCAGAGCGTCACCGAGCAGCCGGCCATGTCCAGCGAGGTCACGTAATTCCCCACGAGCGTACGGGCCACCGGCACCCGGCGCTCGGAAAGTACCCGGTGGACCTCCGCGTTGAAGCCGTACAGCTCCAACAGGGGTGTCGCGCCCATGCCGTTGACCAGAGCGAGCACAGGACCGTTGGGGCGCAGATCCTCCAGCACCGCGTGCACCGCGAAGTCGGCGATCTCCCCGGACGTCATCATCGGCCGCCGCTCGCGGCCCGGCTCACCGTGGATGCCGATGCCCAACTCCAGCTCACCAGGCGGAAGATCGAAGGTGGGGGAGCCCTTGGCCGGGGTGGTGGCGGCGCTCAGTGCGACGCCGAAACTGCGGCAGTTCGCGTTGACCTGCCGTGCCACCTCCGCCACCCGTTCCAGCGGAGCCCCCTCGTCGGCCAGCGCTCCGGCGATCTTCTCCACGAAGAGAGCCGCTCCGGTACCCCGCCGCCCGGCCGTGAACGTGCTGTCCGCGACCGCCACGTCGTCGTCCACCAGCACCTGCTCGACCCGGATGCCCTCCTCCTCGGCGAGCTCGGCGGCCATCTCGAAGTTCAGCACGTCCCCGGTGTAGTTCTTGACGACGAAGAGGACTCCGGCGCCACTGTCGACGGCCGCCGCGGCCCGCACCATCTGATCGGGCACCGGCGAGGTGTAGACCTCACCGGCGCACGCGGCCGACAGCATCCCCGGGCCGACGAACCCCGCGTGCAGCGGTTCGTGCCCCGACCCGCCTCCGGACACCAGCCCCACCTTCCCCGCGACGGGGGCGTCCCGCCGCACGATCAGCCGGCCGGCGACGTCGACGTTCAGCTCGGGGTGGGCGGCGGCGATGCCGCGCAGTGCGTCGGCGACCACGGTCTCGGGGACGTTGATGAGCATGCGCACGGGCGACTCCTGACGGCGAGGGGCGGGCTCGCGGACGGTGCTCCGCGGGCGGTGCTCCCCGGATTGTCCGGGGTCCGGCCGTCCGGCGTCCGACGATCCACCCGGTCCACACATGCGCCGCCGCGCCACCGGCCGTACGGACACCCGCTCGCGAGGTGCGCTCACACGGCCCGGTCGGCGAGCCCCAGCGTGCCGGCCGCCTGGATCGCCAGCCAGACCTCCGACAGGGCGCCGGTGGACGCCAGGTCGCGTTCCGCCAGCGTCCCGAAGCGGCGGAGCCGGTACGCCAGAGTGTTGGGGTGGATGTGCAGCGCGGCGGCGGCGGCCTCGGTCCGCCGGTCCCGCTCCATCCACGTACGGACCGAGACGAGCAGCTGGGAGTCGTGGGCGGCGTCGTATCTGAGCACCTCGCCGAGCACGTTCTCGACCAGGGCCGACAGCACCGCCGGGTCGTCCGGCAGCCACCGGCCCGTCAGGTCGTCGCCGTAGCGGACCACCGGCCGCCCCGACTCGGCCGCCTTCGAGGCGGCCCAGACCGCCTCCCGCTGCGCCACCTTCAGCGCCGCTCCCGGCCGGAAGGGGCGGCTCATCCCGGTCGCCGCCATCGGCAGGGTGCCCACCGCCTCCGCGAGTTCCGGCGCGCCGAGCACGTAGCGGTCCTCGCCCCGGGTGAGCAGGAGATGCGGCTGGTCGGCGAGGACGTGCAGGAGCGCCTCGTCGGTGGTGTGGCGCACCACCATCAGGACGGTGTCCCCCTCGATCGCGTGCCGGGCGAGCCGGCGGCGGGCCGCCTCCGGGTCGAGCACCTCCTGAAGCAGCTCGGCGAGGGTCTCGGCACCCTGCCGGCGCAGCGTCTCGCGCTCGTTGCGCACCATCGCGAGCCGCAGCGCGGCCACCGTGGCGATGTGCTGGGCCACCGCGAGCCCGGCGGGCTGGGCGCCCTCGCGCTCGTACGCGACGAGGAACCCGGCCGGCCCGCCGGGCGCGGGGACAGGCAGCACGAAGCCGCCCGGTACGGTCGGCGGCGCGTCCACGGAGTCCGGCAGCACCGACGGGTCCGGCACCGGGACGCCCGGCAGCAGGGGACGGCCCTGGGGCGTGCAGAGGTACACGTCGTACCCGGAGAGGCGTTCGAGCCGCCGGAGCAGCGTGGGGGTGTCGAGTTCCTCCGCGACCAGCCAGCGCAACGAGCCGAACACCTGGAGCTGGGCGCCGAGACGGTGCCGGGCGTCCTCCTGCACCGCCGCGGCGACCTCCTGCGCGACGGCGATGAAGGGAACCGAGAGCGGCACCTCCAGCACGGGGAAGCCCCGCTCCTCGGCCGCCCGGTAGAAGTCGTCGTGCAGGACGGGCATGTGCAGCTGCGCGGAGAGCGCAAGGCCGGAGACCCCGGCGTCGTCCAGACGTTCGAGGTAGGCGCGCTGTGCGGCGGCCGTGGCCGGGACCGCCAGCCCCGCCGTCATGATCAGCTCGGCCCCCAGCAGCCAGGGCGTCGGATCGTCCAGCTCGCTGGCGTGCGCCCAGGAGACGGACCGCCCCAGCCCCGAGCTGCCCGCCTTCACGGAGAGCTGGAGTGCGGGGAATGAGAGGAGTTCTTCCACGGTGAGTTTGTCGCTGGCCACAGAAAGGAGCCTATCGCTCTGTGACTGACACAATTGTCGCCGGTCACACGGGAGGCCAGACTGTGGGCTCGTCACTGCTGCACGACAAGAACGGAAGGTGACACGCCCGTGACCAGCTCGATCACCGAAATCGAGACCTATGGGGTCGAGCGGATCCCGGACGGGGACCGTACGGCCCGCCCGATCGATCTGTTCCGCCTCGCCTTCGGCGGCGCCAACACGTTCGCGACGTGCGTCCTCGGTGCCTTCCCCATCCTCTTCGGGCTCTCCTTCTGGCAGGGCCTCGCCGCCACCGTCCTCGGTCTGGTCGCCGGGGCGCTGCTGCTGGCGCCCATGGCGCTCTTCGGCCCGGCCAACGGAACCAACAACGCCGTCTCCTCCTCCGCCCACCTGGGCGTGCACGGACGCGTCGTCGGCTCCTTCCTCTCGCTGCTGACCGCCGTCGCCTTCTTCTCGATCTCGGTCTGGTCGTCCGGCGACGCCCTCGTCGGCGGAGCGCACCGGCTCGTCGACGTACCCGAGTCCGACGTGTCGTACGGCATCGCCTACGCGATCTTCGCCGGGCTCGTCCTGGTCGTCTGCGTCTACGGCTTCCGCTTCATGCTGCTGGTCAACAAGATCGCTGTGATGGCCGCCTCCGCGCTCTTCGTGCTCGGCGCCTTCGCCTTCTGGGGCGACTTCGACCCCGGCTACGCGGGCTCCTTCGCCTCGACCGCCGACCCGCTGTTCTGGCCGTCCTTCATCGGTGCGGCACTGATCGTGCTCTCCAACCCGGTCTCCTTCGGCGCCTTCCTCGGCGACTGGTCCCGCTACATCCCGGCCGGCGCGCCCCGCCGCCGGGTGATGGGCGCCGCGTTCCTCGCGCAGATCGCCACCCTGCTGCCGTTCCTCTTCGGCCTGGCCACCGCGTCGATCATCGCGTCCAAGGCCGCGAAGTACGTCGACCCGGCCGCCCCGAACTACGTCGGCGGACTGCTCGCCATCTCGCCGGGCTGGTACTTCCTGCCGCTCTGCCTGATCGCCCTCATCGGCGGCCTCTCCACCGGGACCACCTCCCTCTACGGCACAGGCCTCGACTTCTCCAGCGTCTTCCCGCGCTTCAGCCGCGTGCAGGCCACCTTCTTCATCGGCGCGCTCTCCATCGCCTTCATCTTCGTCGGCCGCTTCGCGCTGAACCTCGCCCAGTCCATCTCCACCTTCGCGACGCTGATCATCACCTGCACCGCCCCGTGGATGGTCGTCATGGCGCTGGGCTACGTCACCCGGCGCGGCTGGTACGACCCCGACGCGCTCCAGGTGTTCAACCGCCGCCAGCGCGGAGGCCGGTACTGGTTCGCCCACGGCTGGAACTGGCGCGGCATGGCCTCCTGGCTGGTCTCCGCCGTCGTCGCCCTCCTCTTCACCAACCTGCCCGGCCAGTTCGTCGGCCCGCTCGGCGACCTCGCCGACGGCGCGGACATCTCCCTGCCGGTCGGCCTCGCCCTCGCCGCGGTGATCTACCTCGCGCTGCTCACGGTCTTCCCCGAGCCCCGCGCGGTCTACGGCCCGGCGGGCCCCCGCCTCGTCCGCGCCGCCGACACCGAGGTCACACCCATCACGGGCCCGGCCGGGGAACCGGTGGTGACCGCGACCGCCACGGGCTGACCCCGCAGGCCCCGTACAGCCCCCACACCCCAGCCCCCACACCCCAGCCCCCAGGCCCCCACGACAAGGAACCGACATGAGCGACACCTCCGGACACGAGGACGTGGCCGCCGCCGCCGACGCACTCGTCGCGGCCTTCGCACAGGGCCGTCTCGACGACTACTTCGGCGCCTTCGCCCCGGACGCGACCTTCGTCTTCCACACCACCCCCCAGCGGCTGACCTCCACCGCCGAGTACCGTGCCCTGTGGCAGCGCTGGGTGGACGAGGACGACTTCCGCGTCCTGGCCTGCACCTCCACCGACCAGCTGATCCAGCACTTCGGGGACACCGCGGTCTTCAGCCACGACGTGGCCACCCGCGTCGCCACCTCCTCGGGCGAGGAGACGCTGCTGGAGCGCGAGACGATCGTCTTCGCCCGCGCGGCCGACGGCGGCTGGCCCGCCGTCCACGAGCACCTGTCCGCCCGCACTACCGTCTGACCAGGAGAACCGTTCCATGAGCACCACGTTCCGCAACTACATCGACGGCGTATCCGTGGACGCCGCCGACGGTCGCACCCTCGACGTGGTGGACCCCACCACCGGTGACGTCTACGCGACCTCGCCCCTCTCCGGCCAGGCCGACGTCGACGCCGCCATGGCGGCCGCCGCGGCGGCGTTCCCGGTGTGGCGCGACACCACCCCCGCCGTGCGCCAGCGCGCGCTGCTCAAGATCGCCGACGCGATGGAGGCGCGGGCCGACGAGCTCGTCGCCGCCGAGAGCCGCGACACGGGCAAGCCCCTCCACCTGACGCGGAGCGAGGAGCTCGACCCCGCCATCGACCAGGTCCGCTTCTTCGCGGGCGCCGCGCGGATGCTGGAGGGCCGCTCGGCCGGTGAGTACATGGAGGGCATGACCTCCCTCATCCGGCGCGAGCCGGTGGGCGTCTGCGCCCAGGTCGCCCCCTGGAACTACCCGCTGCTGATGGCGGTCTGGAAGTTCGCCCCCGCCCTCGCCGCGGGCAACGCCGTCGTGATCAAGCCCTCCGACACCACCCCCGCGTCGACCGTGCTGATCGCCGAGATCATCGGCGGCGTACTGGCCGGGATGGACCTGCCGCTCGGCGTCTTCAACGTCGTCTGCGGCGATCGGGAGACCGGCCGCATGATGGTGGAGCACCCGACCCCCGCGATGGCCTCGATCACCGGTTCCGTCCGGGCGGGCATGCAGGTCGCCGCTTCGGCGGCCAAGGACGTCAAGCGCGTCCACCTGGAGCTCGGCGGCAAGGCCCCCGCGGTCGTCTTCGAGGACGCGGACCTGGAGAAGGCCGTCGAGGAGCTGATCGTCGGTGGCTTCTTCAACGCCGGTCAGGACTGTACGGCGGCGACCCGGGTGCTCGTCCACGAATCCGTGCACGACGCGTTCGTCGCGGCCCTGGCCGCAGCGGCCAAGGGCACGAAGACGGGCCTGCCGGACGACGAGGACGTGCTGTACGGCCCCCTCAACAACGCCGGCCAGCTCGCCCAGGTCAGCGGCTTCGTCGACCGTCTCCCGGCGCACGCCACCGTCGAGGCGGGCGGCCACCGGGTCGGCGACAAGGGCTACTTCTGGGCGCCGACCGTCGTCTCCGGGCTTCGCCAGGACGACGAGATCGTCCAGAACGAGGTCTTCGGCCCGGTCATCACCGTGCAGTCCTTCACGGACGAGGCCCAGGCCCTGGAGTTCGCCAACGGCGTCGAGTACGCGCTCGCCTCCTCGGTGTGGACCAAGGACCACGCCCGCGCGATGCGGATGTCGAAGAACCTCGACTTCGGCTGCGTGTGGATCAACAGCCACATGGCACTGGTCGCCGAGATGCCGCACGGCGGGTTCAAGAAGTCCGGCTACGGCAAGGACCTCTCCGCGTACGGTTTCGAGGACTACACCCGGATCAAGCACGTCATGACCGCTCTCTGATCCGGTCCGCGACTGGAAGCACCGCGAGCCCACCC
>NZ_JBHWZJ010000344.1:0-7475 GCF_042728415.1 Streptomyces sp. NPDC060198
CCGGGTGTACGGCGCCCGGCCACCGCTCAGGCGTCGAGGACGAGTTCCGCCTCGGCGCGCACGGTACGGCGGGCGAGCAGCCAGTACGCGACACCCGCGACGAGGGCACCGGCGAAGACCGACAGGTCCAGGCCGCCGGCCGCCTCGGAGAGCGGGCCGACGAAAACGGTGGAGTCGACCCAGAGAATGGCGGCACCGAAGCCGAGGAGCACCGCGATCAGACCGGCCGGGCGCACCCCGCCCTTGTGCCAGTAGATGCCCTTGGCCCCGGTCTCCCGGGGGAAGAGCGAGGGCACGTGGTAGCGGCCGCGGCGCAGCGCCCAGTCGGTGAGGTAGACGGCGGCCCACGGGCCGAGCCAGAGCACGATCAGGCTGAGGAAGTTCGACAGCAGGGTGTAGAAGTCCGCGGAGAACACGGCCCACAGGGTGATCGCGGTGCACAGGGTCAGGTCGACGAAGACGATCATCCAGCGCTTCACCGGCAGGCCGACGGCCAGCAGGTTCAGGCCGGAGGAGTACATGTCGGTGGTGTTCACCGCGAGCAGCGAAACGATCGCGAGCAGCAGATACGGGGTGATGAACCAGCCGGGCAGGACCTCCGGGAGCCCCGAGATCGGGTCGGAGGCGTTGGTGGTCGCGGTGGCGACGGCGGCGCCGAGGATCTGCAGGGCGATGTTGGGCACCATGCCGCCGAGCGCGGCGCAGCCGAACACCTTGCGGGGCGCGGCATCGGCCGGGAGGTAGCGCGAGTAGTCGCTGCCCATGTCGGCCCAGGACAGACCGCCCGAGGCGGTGACCATGGCCAGGACCAGGGAGATCGTCACCACCGAGGGGCCGGCGCCATGCGTCCCGAAGTCCGCCTTCGGGAAGACGAGGAACGCCATGACGACGAACATCGCGGCGAAGATCCAGGCGAAGTACTTCTGCACCTTCATGATCAGGTGGTAGCCCGAGAGCGGCAGGAGCATCTGGAGCCCGGCCGCGATCGCGATGGTCACCAGCTTCAGCGGGGTGCTGGTGGAGATGCCCGCCTGCTCGAAGAGGGCGAGGCCGGCGAGCACGATGAGGACCATGCCGCCCGCCTCGAAGCCGACCAGCATCACCCAGCTCAGCAGCGCCGGGAGGCGTCCGCCGTTCGGACCGAAGGAGGCCCGGGAGACGGAGTGCGTGGAGGTGCCGGTGCGCGGACCCTGGAGGCTGGTCAGACCGGTGACGGTGAAGCCGAGGATGTTGCCGACCACGATCAGCGCGACGGCGTACCAGAACGAGAGGCCGAAGGAGACGACCAGCGCCCCGTAGACGACGGTGAAGACGGTGGTGTTGGTACCGGCCCACAGCCCGAAGAGGCGGCCGGGGCCGCCCTGGCGCTCGGAGGCGGGGACGGCGTCGATGCCACGCTGCTCGACCGTGAAGACGGAGGTCGAGGACGTCCCGTCGGCGGGGGTGGCGTGGTCGGTGGATCCGGGCGGGGCGGTGGCGGTGGCCTCGGCCATGGTCGGCAGACGTCCTTTGCGGACTCGCGTCCCGGCCTGGGGGGACGGGACGAGGATGTACGGGGAGTTCCGGAACGAGCCGGTTGGCCGCACGGCGGTGTGCGGGGGGTGGAGCGGAGGGGTGGAGCGGTACGGCGAGGCCGTGCGGCGCGGCCCGAGCGGGGGAACCCGGCGCGCCGCACGTATGCCAAAACGTTTTGGCAACAGCCCGCAGGGAAGTGCTCAAACGTTTTGGCAATGATGCGGACCGTACTGCCTAAACGTTTTGGCAGTCAACCGGTAAGCTCGCCGCCATGTCAGACGTCACAGAGCCGGATCCGCGCGGCACCCCTCGCACGCCCCGCGCCTCCGGCGTCGCGGCAACCGGCGGACCCAGGTCCCGCGCCGTCGGCGCCGCGAAAACCGGTGGACTGCGCGAGGTGGCCCGCCGTGCGGGTGTCTCGGTCACCACCGCCTCGCACGCCCTCAACGGGGTGGGCAGGGTGGGCGCCGAGACCCGGGAACGCGTGCTGGCGGTCGCCGCCGAGATCGGCTACCGCGCCAACCCCAACGCCCGGGGGCTGCGCGGCGCCCGCACCGGACTGCTCGGCCTGACGCACCGCTCCGCCGTGGAGGGCGGGGTCACCGACATCGAGTACTTCGTCAAGATCGTCAACGCCGCCACCTGGACGGCGATGGCCCACGACTACTCCCTCGTGCTCGTCCCGCCCTCGCTCGACGGCCGCCCCTTCGAGTCGCTGCCGCTGGACGGGACCATCGTCATCGACCCGCTCACCGACGACCCGCTGCTCACCCGGCTCTCCGGCATGGGCGTCCCCGTCGTCACCACCGGCCGCGACCTCGCCCGCAAGGACGCCTTCCCCTGGGTCGACAACGAACTGTCCACCTGCGCCCTCGCCGCCTTCGACCACCTCGCCGCCACCGGCGCCCGCCGGATCGGACTGCTGACCGGCTCGACCGGCCAGTCCTACGACGAGGACGCGGCCCGCGCCTACCGCGACTGGTGCGCCCGCACCGGGAACCCGGTGCTGATCGACCGGGCGGAACCCGGCACCGACTCCACCGAAGCCGCGCGCAGGCTGCTCGACCGGCCGGACCGCCCAGACGCGCTCTACGTCGTGATGGAGAAGTTCGGGTTCGCCACCCTCGCGGTCTGCCGTGAACTCGGCCTCGGGGTGCCGGAGGACGTCCAGATCGTCGTCGGTGCCGACGGCGAGTTCGCCCGCAGCGCCCGTCCCGCGCTCACCGCACTGGACCTGGCGCCCGAGGAGATCGGCAAGCAGGCGGCGCAGCTCCTGATAGAGCTCGTCCAGGGCAGCGGCGCGGTGGCCGGAGACCTGCCCCGGCACCGGCTGGTCCCGGCCACGCTGCTGCGGCGCGCCTCCACCCGGGAGCCGGTCTGAGGAGCGTACGGCGGGGGTGCGGTCCGCCTCGACGCCGGCCGTGACACCGTCGAACAGGAGCTTCGCCGTTGCGGCGAGAGTGCGTACCGGGCGTCGCGACGGGGCGAACCTCGGCTGACGCGGCACTGAAGCGTGTGGTGAAAGTCCCGCCCGTCCGGCGACGCCCGGCACGCACGCTCGCCGCGTTGTCGGGATCGCCCCGATACGTCCCGTACCGGGGCAGCCCTCCGCCTTGCGATCGCACGTACCGGACGCCGCCGGACCCGCCCTCCGGGCGGACAGCGCCACTTGTACTGCCCCGTGCTTCTCCGCACTTCACCCGGAAGAAGTGTGCGAGCCGGTGCGAAGGCTGGGGCTGGGGCAAACGAAGGTGTGCTGACAGGGTGGGACAGGCACGATGCCTGGCATGACTGAGCCGCTGAGCAACACCGTCCCGCCCCCTGCCGTTCTCGAAGCATTCGGCGTGAAGGGCGATGCTGTCCCGCTGGTCGGCGGGCAAGGGCGAAGCGTTCTTGTCGGTCGGGCCGTGTTCAAGCCCGCCGAGGGGCCTGAGGACGAGGTCGAGTGGGCTGCCTCCCTTTTCGAGCGGCTGGCGCCGAGCAGCGACTTCCGGGTTCCGCTGCCGCTCCGGGCCACTGACGGGCGGAGCGTCGTGGGCGGTTGGACTGCCGGCGAGTTCCTGACCGGTGAGCCGGGTCCGCAGGGGCACTGGGCCGGCGTGCTCAGCGCGGGCCGTGCCTTTCACAGGGCCCTGCGGCAGATGCCCCGACCCGACTTCCTCGACCGGCACACCCATCCGTGGGCCGTGGCCGACCGGGTCGCGTGGGGCGAGCAGGACATCGACGTGATCGAGGAGCTCTCCGCGCCGTTCTCGGCTCTGCTGGAGCTGAGGCGTCACGTGAGGCAGGACGCGGCTCAGCTCATCCACGGCGACCTCACCGGCAACGTCCTCTTCGCCGCGGACGAAGTGCCCGCTGTGATCGACTTTTCGCCGTATTGGCGGCCTCCGGCGTTCGCCGAGGCCATCGTGGTCGCGGATGGTCTGCTGTGGTTCGATCTCCCGTCCGGCCTGCTGACGGTGGGCAGCGATCACGCCGACTGGCAGCAGCTGCTGATTCGTGCGCTGATTTTCCGACTCGTCGCGCACAGCGGGAGCGTGGGCCCGTCGGGGCGGGCTCAGCCCGATGAGAAGGAGCGGTACGTGAGGGCAACCGCGGTCGTGGCGAAGAGGGTGAAGGCGCTTCAGAGGTAGGTGTCTCTCGGGCGATCGCCCGCCGAACGAGTACGGGGGATGGTCCGGTCGACGGCCGGGCGTGGAGCTCGCCGCCGGTTGACGTCGTCGTCCCCACGAGGGCGTCACCGGGTATCGGATGGCCCGCGCATGTTCCACTCCCGAGCGTGGGCTCTACGCATCAGGCCTACCGCGGCATCGCCATCGGATAGCAAGGGATGGATACGTCGAACACAGTCGATCTGCCCCTGGAGGGATTTTCTGAGTTGCTTCAGGTTCCGGGCGCTGCAGGAGATTCCACGCCGCTCGGTCATGCCGGCCGCAAGAGAAACCTCTTCGATGCCCGCGGTGAATATTACGGATTCACCTTCGATTTCGGCGCGGCATTGCACGGCGCCCTCTCTGAAGTCGATGGAGACTCCGTACGTGACGCCACCGCCCGTGTACGTGGAGACAGGCAGGACATGCTCGGTCTCCTGCGGGCCGGTCAGCCCCAGAGTGCGTGCCGTCGCCTCGAAAGACGCCCGCACCTCCACGAAGAAGACCTGTGCCGACGGAACCATTCGCTTTCCTCTCCCTTCGCTGCCCCCGGAATTCCCGAGGTCGGACCCGGAGTCCTCCCCGCGGTCTCCGGCCCCCCCCGTCACCCAACCCGCTTGTCCTGTACGTAAGTCCATTCCCGCTGGTGCGTACTTTTTCGAGCCCAGTGCCCTGTGCCGACACCTTTCGCAGTGGCCACTTCCAAGACGCTCGTTGTCTCCGACTCCCGGCCGGACCGGACGCGGCCCGGCGCACAGGGCCTCGGCGAAGTCGCGTGATGCCCGGTTTGTGATCGTGGGGTCCCAGGAGGTGAGGGGTGCCGAACGTCCAAGGCTCCACGAACTCAAGTGCTGATAGCTTCGTGCCCGTGATCGTGTATCCGCTGTGGCATGTCGGCCACCAGAACGAAGCCGGCGACGACGGCTCGACAGTGCACGTCGATGAGAGCGGCGTGTTCTGCGACGAGTCAGATGGCGACGACGTAAAGCTGCTCGGCATCTACTCAACCCTCGAACGTGTTGAAGAGCGTGTGCGGCAGGCTCGACTGCTACCGGGCTTCCGTGGAGAACCGGAGTGCTTCTACTTCGACCCGTACGAGCTCGATGTGGACGAATGGACCGAGGGCTTCGTTCGAGTTCCGCCGGGCGAGTAGCCGTGGGCAGAGTCTCTGCGGGATGCCGTTCCGTGGTCACGTAAGCCCCAGGGTTTCGGCATAGTCGGGTTGTGCCGTCGGTGCCGGTGCGCCGATCGGCCAGCCAGTGACCCACCGCCTGCTCCAACGCGTCGCCGTCGATGCGGCCCAGCAGCCGCCGTACCGTCGTTTTTGCAGGCAGGCACCGCTTCGGGAACAGCGAATCAGGTCGTATGCCAAGGTGTTCCACAACAGAGGGCGGAGCGTCAGCGATCCACTCGCCGACTGCGAGCAGGGAGGTTGCTCCGGCCGAAACCGCGTACGCGGTCAGCCCGAGCACGACGACCAGAGCATGCCGTACACCGCGCAGTTCTCGCGGGTCGGGCACCTCGTGCAGTCGCTCCAGCAGGCCCGGGATCTCCCCGGGAACGGCCCGGGGCTGCTGGCGGAGTCGGTCAAAGGCAGGCGGGATCGGCAATGATGCTTCGGCAGGCACGGTCTTCCACCCGGATCACAGAGCGTCGAGAACTCCATGATCTTGGAAGTCCGTGCCTGTCACGTTCCCGGAACCCCGCCGAACCGGCAGATCATTACGAACCGGACGTCGAGCGACTTCGCCGAAGCCCTGGGCCGGCGCACGGTCGCGGCACGGCCGTGCCGCTCCGACGGCTCAGCCCTGCGGCTTCTCGCGTGACTTGAGCGCGATCTGCCACCGGTAGAAGCTCATCGCCAGGGCGAAGTCGAGCCCCGCCCGGCCGTCCAGGAACCCGCGCCGGTAGACGTACATGTATGCGAACGACACCAGTGGCTTGAACGGCGCCTTGTGGAACAGCTGCCCCTGGCGGGACTTGACCCGGCGCACCTGTTCCTTGACGTCGGGGTGGTGCTCCAGCCACGCCTCCCAGTCGGAGTACCGGTTGTGGCGCTCGAACCAGGCGGTCACCGGGTCGAGGTCCTGGTGCTCGATCGGGTTCCGCAGCGCCTGGGCGGAGTCGGCGACGGGCTGGTAGTGGCCCTCCACCTCCCCGATGCCGGGCGCGGCGAGGTCACCGACCTCCGGGTAGGCACAGCGGGTGCGGTCGGTCAGGGAGCGCTTGCGGATGGTGTAGCCGTGCCGCAGGCGTCTGCCGGAGAACCAGTACCCGAGCGGGATGTCGTACGCGGCGGGCTTCGGCGCGGCGGGATCGGCGAAGAGCGCGCGGAGTTCGGCGAGCAGTCCGGGACTGAGCCGTTCGTCGCCGTCCAGGACCAGGATCCAGTCGATGTCGGTGCGGACGTTCTCCAGGCACCACTGCTTCTTCCGGGGGTGGCCACCGTCCCAGGTGTACGCGACGACCTCGGCGCCGCACTCGGCGGCGATCTTCGCCGTGTCGTCGGTGCTGTGCGAGTCCACCACGACGACCGCCTCGAAGTGGCCGAGCACGGAGTTGACCGCCTCGGCGATATTGAGGCCCTCGTTCTTGGTGGGGATCGCCACGGCGATGGGCAGCTTGCTCAACTCTTGTCTCCTTCGGGCAGCCAGGCGTAGCAGCCTGTGGAGGTGAAGGTGCGGGTGGCCGCGGGGAGGGTGATGCGGACCGGCTGACCGCTCGCGGAGGAACCCTGGTCGAGCACTTTGCCCCCGGCCCCCTCGGTCCGCCAGGTGCAGGCGGTGGTGGGGGAGACGGAACGGTAGGTGCCGGGCCGCAGTTCCTTGCCGGTGTGGGCGCCGTCCGCGTAGCCGAGCGCCGCCTCGTCCACCAGGTCCTGGTGTCCGGCGCAGAGGTGGGCCACGGCCGGTGCGGCGTCGGGTACTTCGCCGGTGACGAGGGAGCCGACCGCGATCCGGCGGTCGGCCTTGACCAGGAAGTCGAGCTTGTCGCAGGTCTCCTGGCCCGTCTGGAGGACGGCGGCCGGGTCCATGCCCTTGGGCACCCGGTCGGTGAGGTACTCCTTCTCCTTCTTGGTGAACGTGCCGGTGGCAGGCGTGAGTTCGGCGCTGGGCACCTTGGGTCCGGTGGCGCCCGGTTCCGCGTCCGCCCCGAAAGCCCCCGGAGCCTTTGAAGTCCCGGACTGCGCGCCGTCGGTCGGTGCTGCGGTCGGAGGCCCCGCGACGGAGGGCCCGGGGGCCGCGGAACGCGGTGCGTCCGCGGCCTCGGGGGCGTTCCCGTCGTGGGACGAGCCGCACGCGGCCAGCG
>NZ_JBHWZJ010000345.1:0-7454 GCF_042728415.1 Streptomyces sp. NPDC060198
GCACCGGCTCTTCGGTGCGGGGCAGCCGCCGGCTTCGGCTCGTGGTACCCGCCCTCAGCGGCGGGACTCCCAGGCCCATTCGGCCGGGTCGATCCAGTGCGGTGCCATGACCGGTTCCGTGGGAAGACCTGATCCGGTCGTCCCGGCGAGGCCGGCGGCGGTGACCTCCGCGTCCGCGTCCGCGTCCGGGTACGCGCTCGTGTCCGCGTACGAGGGAGGGAGTGTCGTGGCGCGTCGGGAGGCCAGGCGCGCCGTGATCACCAGAGTGCCCTCCTCGATCTGGTAGTCGAGGGGCAGGCCGAGTCCACGCATCGCGGCGACCATGCCGGTGTTGTCGGCCTGGGTGACGGCGTAGACGGAGTCGCATCCGGCCTCGGCGGCCAGACCGACGAGCCGGCGCAGCAGCTCGGAGCCGACGCCGCGTCGCTGCCAGTCGTCTTCGACGAGAAGGGCGACCTCGGTCTCGTCCCCGTCCCAGAGGAGGTGCCCGAGGGCGACGATCCGCCCCGAGTCGGTCTGTACCGAGAGGGTGCGGCCGAAGCGGGGGCTGAGCAGGTGGCCGAGGTAGCGGTCCGCGTCCGCGACAGGACCGTGGTAGCGGAGTCCCAGGGTGCGCGGGGAGCAGCGGTCGTGCATGTCGCGCGCGGCGTCGAGGTCGTCCTGGTCCGCGCGGCGCACGGTGATCTCGGGCCCCTCGGCGAGCGTGAGGACGTCCTCGCTGCGCGGGACGCGGGGGCCGAGGCGTGCGTCGAGTTCCACCAGCGCCCGGGCCCGGGCGAACTCGGTGGGCGTGAACGGCAGGTAGGGGCGTTCCACGGTGATCACGCCACCCGACGGGTCGCTCAGTCGCATCACCGTCTCCTCCAGTACCCCTTCCACCGGGGTGCCCTCGCCGGTTACCCGGCCCGTCACGGTGACCGCCGGCAGCGAGTGGATGGTGCACCGCCCCAGCAGCTGACGCAGCGCGAGCGGGAGTTCCGCGGCATCCAGGGCGGTACGGGTGGCCAGTCCCAGGACCCGCGTCGGGGTGTCCACCAGATCGTGGGCGTCGGCCCGCTCGATCCAGGTGGAGGTGCCGCCGGCCGCGGATACCTCCCGGGTGAGTTCGGAGGCGCTCAACGACGAAGGAGCACGCAGCAGGAACTCGTCGACGGTGCCGTCGGCCAGCGGGTGCGTCTGGAGGGTCAGGATGTCGATCCGGAGGCGGGCGAGTGCGATGCACAGTGCGGCCAGGCTTCCGGGAGTGTCCTGGACCGTTGTCCGCATCCGCCACAGCACCGTCTCGTCGAGGGCGGGCGAGGCCTCGAAGGACAGGTTCAGGCCGAGTTCGGCGCCGTATCCGACCGCTGTGCCACCGGCTGGGGCGTCGCCACCCTCGGACGGTGGGGCGTGACTGTGCCTCCGGGCCCACCAGGTGTGGAAGGTGGCGGTCGCGGTCAGCGCCACCGCCGAGGCGATGAGCAGATACGGCCCGTCGGGCTGGTGCCCGATGAGGTTCGCGACGGCGTCGGCGACGGCCACCGCGGTGAACAGGGCCGCGAGCTCGATCAGGTCCCGCCGCCAGTGGTGGGGACGGTGGGCGGTCTTGGAGGATGTCACATCAGTCATGACTTCACTGTGACCGAATGGTGTTGCCTGATCACGAACGCACTGTGACCGATGGGTTAAGTGTGGATCTAGTCGCCTTTCTTCACTTTTCAGACACCGAGTGGCCCGAATTGTCGGGCAAAAGGAAGCCCGGTGTCCTCGACGGGTGACGCGACGTGCTCCTGCCCGTAAGGGTGACACGTCGCGCGCCACGACCCCGATGGTCCCGTTCGTCGTACGGTCCTGGCCGGGCAGGCCGGGTCACGCATCCAGCAGGGTCGTCACCGTCAGCCGCAGCGTGACCGCCAGCCGTTCTCCCTCCCCCTTCTCCAGGAGTCGCAGAATGGGTTCGTTGCCCAGGGTCGACAACAGGACGTGCGCCATCAGTTCTGCGTCCAGCGAGGGGCGCAGCTCGGCGAGCAGCGTGCTGAGGTGGTTGTGCCAGAAGCGGTAGACAGGGTGATCGTCGTCCGCTCCGGGGCGTTGGGTGGTGGTGACGGCGTGGCCGAGGGCCGCGAGCAGGCCCTTGTTGCGGGCCACCACGTCCACGATGCCGTCGAGGAACGCGAGGAGACGTGACCGGGGGTCGGCGCCGGGGCCCAGCGGGGGCGGGCCGGAGACGACGGCGTCATGCAGGGCCCCGGTGCGCTCCTGGACCAGGGCGTGCATGAGGCCCATGCGGCTGCCGAAGCGGTGGAACACAGTGCCTTTGCCGACGCCCGCGGCGGCGGCGACCTGTTCCATGGAGATCTCTTCCGGGCGGTACAGGGCCAGGAGTTCCTCGGTGGCGTGCAGGATCGCGCGGCGGTTGCGGGCCGCGTCGGCTCGTTCGCGTCGGACTTCCGCCATCGGAGGACCTCCTGCACAACTGGACCGGCGGTCCAGTACGTTCGGTGGAAGTTGACTGATGGTCCAGTTTAGCTGGGGGAGGGGTCGTCATGCGGCGCGTCCGCCATCACGAGTACGGGGGACCTGAGGTCTGCGGGTCGAGCGGGCCGAGGTGCCGGTTCCCGGTGAGGGGCAGGCCCTCGTCAGGGCTGAAGCGATCGGTGTCAACTTCGTCGACACCAAGTACCGGCAGGGTCCGGAGGCAGGGGCGATCTTCCAACGGCCGTTGCCGGGCACGCTGACCGGTGACGTCGTCGGTACCGTCGAGGCTGTCGGCCAGGGCGTCGAGGGACTCGCCGTGGGAGAGCGGGTCGCGGCCCTCGTGGCGGAGGATGCCTACGCCGACTACGTGCTCGCCGCGGCGCAGTGGATCGTCAAGGTGGACGAGGGCGTCGACCACGGTTCGGACACCATGCTGCCGATGGGCGCGCCGGTCGCGTTGCGCGTGCTGCGGACGGGCGGCCTCACTCCCGGCGAGTCGGTGCTGGTGCACTCCGCGGCCGGCGGCATCGGGCACCTCGCCCTGAAGATCGCGAGGCTGCTCGGGGCCGGCACGGTGGTCGCCACCGCAGGCTCGGACGCAAAGCTGTTCGCCCGCGAGCACGGCGCCGACATCGCGGTGAACTACACCATGCGGACCTGGACCGGCGCGGTGCGGGTGGCGGTGCCGGACGGGGTCGACGTCCTGCTCGACGCGGTCGGCGGCGACGTCCTTCGGCGCAGCTTCGAGGTGCTGGCGCCGTACGGCCGGGCCGTGACCTATGGTGCGGCCTGTGGTGACCTGATCTCCGTACCGGTCACGAGCGTCTTCGCACTGAAGTCCCTGGCGGGCTTCAACCTGACGGCGTGGCGGACGGCCAGGCCCGAGCAGGCGCGCGCGGAGATGGACGAGCTCGCCGGCTACGTCGCGGAAGGCAAGCTCACCGCGGCCGTGCACGCCACCGTCCCGCTCGCCGAGGCGGCCGAGGCGCACCGGCTGCTCGACGACAGGGCCGCGCTGGGCCGCGTTCTGCTGGTTCCGTAACGCCCCCCCCGAGGGGTACGGGGTGCGCGGTGCGTGCGATGGGCGGGCGTGGGCGCGGAGCGGGTGCGGGGCTCCTTCGGGGCGGGCGCGGGGCGTCTGGGCCCCGCACCCACCTTCTTCGCGCCGGCTCGCCCGCGATGCGACCGAGGGCGCCTGACGCGGTCAGGCCGGAAACGGTGTGGGACCGTTCACTGACCCGTGAGGCCGGGCTGCAGCACCTTGGTGAACAGGACCTTCCCGCCCTGCTGTCGCAGCCGTACCGTCAACTCCCCGCTTCCGCCGTCGATGTCGACCTCGCCGAACAGCGGCGGCATCTCCAGGGGGGACTGGTTGGACAGGACGGGGGCTTTGACGAATACCCGGTCCGGGCCGAACGTGCCGTCCAGCGCGCTCGCCGGGAAGGCGCCCGCGGCCAGCGGGCCGGAGACGAACTCCCAGAACGGCGCGAAGTCCTTGAAGGCCGCGCGCTCGGGAAGGTAGTGCTGCGCGGAGGTGTGGTGCACGTCCGCCGTCAGCCAGACGGTCCCCGTGATGCGGCGGTGCTTGATGTGCCTCAGCAGTTCGGCGATCTGGAGTTCCCGCCCGAGCGGGGCGCCCGGGTCGCCCTGGGCGACCGCTTCGAAGTCCGTGGCACCGTCCGGCACGACGAGCCCGAGCGGCATGTCCGCCGCGATCACCTTCCACACGGCGCGTGACCGGGAGAGCTGATTCTTGAGCCACCGGAGCTGCTCGGCGCCGAGGATGCCCGTGGTGTCGTCGGCCTGCCGGTCGGGCGAGTTGGCGTTGCGGAAGGACCGCATGTCGAGCACGAACACGTCGAGCAGGGGGCCGTGGCGCACCACCCGGTGCATACGGCCCTCGCCCGGAGCGGCGCGGAGGGTGGAGACCGGCAGGTACTCGCGATAGGCCCGCACCGAACGTGCCGCCAGCACGTCCACGTTCTTCTCCGTGTAGCGGACGTCGTCGAGAATCTGCCCGGGATACCAGTTGTTGCGCACCTCGTGGTCGTCCCACTGGACGATCGAGGGCACCTGCGAGTTGAACTTCCGTACGTTCGCGTCCAGCAGGTTGTACCGGAAGTTGCCCCGGTACTCGGCGAGGGTCTCGGCGACCTTCGCCTTCTCCTCGGTCGTGACGTTCTGCCAGACACGTCCGTCGGGCAGGGTCACGCTCGGCTCGATGACACCGTCCGCGTAGATGGTGTCGCCGCTGCAGAGGAAGAAGTCAGGGTTGAGATTCCGCATCTCCTCGTAGACGGTGTAGCCCCCGACGTCGGGGTTGATGCCCCATCCCTGCCCGGCGATGTCGCCGGACCAGAGGAACCGCGCCCCGTCCCGCCGCTTCGCCGGAGCGGTGCGGAAGGTTCCGTACACCGGGCGGCTCGTGCGGCGCGGATCGTCCGGGTCGGCCAGGGTCACCCGGTAGTGGACCTGTTCGCCGGCCGGGAGACCATGCACAGGAGTCGTCCCGGTGAAGTCCGTCCCCGCACCGATCAGCGGACCGTGCCAGAGGCGGGAGGTACGGAAGGACTCCGTGGCCGACGTCTCGACGAGCATCCGGGCAGCGCGGTCCGAGCGCACCCAGACCAACGCGGTGGACGCCGTGACATCCCCGACCTGGACACCCCACTCGGCGGACGGACGCCCGGACCGCGCGAAAGCGGGCGCACCGGTGACGGCCGGCAGCCCGACGGCGGCGGACGCGAGGAGCGAACCGCGCAGTACGGTCCGGCGGCCGGGGGAGAGGATGTGCGGAAGGTTCGTCATCGATGCGCCTCCGGGACATGGGTGCGGGGTGTGCGACGGCCGCGCGTCCGAAGAGCCCCGGCGCGCGCAGGACCATGACTAACGCGCGGCCAAGGCGCCCGCCCCAACCAGAGGTGAACAACGGCTACGTGGCGCACCGGACTTCCCCCGGTCGGCCCCGGTCCCCCTCAGCGACTGGTGTCCAGAATGACCCGGGACACGAGGGCGGGGTCGTCGTTCATCGGCACATGACCGCATCCGGGCAGCCGCACCAGTCGTGCGCCGGGGATGACACGTTTGGCCCGGACACCTTGGCGGCGGGGCAACAGCACGTCACGGCTGCCCCAGGCGACGGTGACCGGGATGCCCGGCACGTCGGACGTGAAGGAGGCGTTGCGGCCGGCGGCCAGCGTCCCTCCGAAGCCGGTCGCGTTCCGGAGCGCGAGGGTCTCCGCGACGACCGTTTCCGGCGAACGGCGACCAGGCCGGGCACAGATGGTGCTGGTGAGAGCAGCGCGACCGGCCGCGCTCCGGGAGAGACGTTCGATCATCGGAACCGGCAGCGCTTGGGCACCCCGGCGCATCGCCCAGAGCGTCCCGAATGCGTACCGGCGCTCCGGAGCGCTCCAGAATCCGGCGGGTGACAGGGCCGTCACCGACCGGGCGCGACCGGTGCGCCCGAGTTCCAGCGCGAGCAGACCACCGAGTGAGTTGCCCGCCACATGCGGGCGTTCGAAGCCGAGTTCGGAGCAGAAGGCCGCCAGTGCTCCGGCCACCGTCCGTACGTCGTACGCGACACCGTCCGCAAGCGCGGGCGACTCACCGAAGCCCGGCAGATCCACGCTGATCACGTCGCGTTCGCCCGACAGGATCCGTACCACCGGATCCCACGCCTGCCGGTGATGGCCTATGCCGTGGAGCAACAGCAGCGGCTGCCCGGTGCCGGTCCGCGTGTAGGCCACCGAGGTACTCCGTGGGCCTGCGGAGGTGTCGAACGTGAACGGTGCCGTGCCGGTCATGGCCGCTCCCTGGCGTGGAGATGAACCTTCGCGGCCAACAACTACCCCTCGGTAGCTTTTGGTTCAAGGGGGCAGGCCCTCTCGGGTGCGGACAGGAGGTGGTCCGCCGTCAGGTGGTGAGGGGTGGGCGCCCGGTTTGCGGCAGGACGCCGTCTTCCGCTCGTGCTCCTGCCCTCTTTGCGCTCGTATGGCGGTCCTGTTACCACGAACGTCCTGTGAACGCTCTGTGCCGGAAGCGCGTTTCGCGCTTCCCGGGGCAAGGATTGGTCTTGACCAAGTCCGCGCGCCGTCCTATGGTCCTTACGTTAAGGCAAGAACCTTTAATAAATGTTGTCGCGGAAAAGGCCACTGGGCGATTGCGGAGGACAGGGTGGGGACCACGCAGCTGGAATCGGTGCAGGAGCCGAAGTACTGGCACCTGAGGACCGTGCTCAGTGAGGCACTCGACTCGGACTTCGCGGTGGGTGAGATCCTGCCGAACGAGCGGGACCTCGCCGCCCGGTTCGGCGTCGCACGGGCCACGCTCCGGCAGGCTCTGGAGCAGCTCGAACTCGAAGGCAGACTTCAGCGCAGGCGCGGCGTGGGAACCACCGTCGCTCCGCCCCGGGTGGGGGTCGCGGTCTCCACGGCCCAGCAGGAGTGGGCGGGCGCGGTGGCCGACGAAGCCTGGCAGCCCATCGAGTGCGCCCGGGGGACGGCCCCGGCGGCCGTCGCCGCCGCGCTCTCCACGGCGGCCGACGAATCGGTCCACGTGATCCGCCGGATCAGGGTCACCCATGGTCAGCCGGTGGCTGCGGAACTGCTGTACGTGCCGTCCGCGTCCGTCCCCGACCTGTCCGCGATCGAGGAGTCCACGGGTCCCGCTCGTGTGCGCGGGGTGCTGCGCGAGCTGCACCGCCTCGGACTCGAGGGACAGGACCGGTCGGTCGAACTCGGTTCGGCCAGCGCGGACGACTCCAAGGAACTCGACCGGCTGCCCGGAGCCCCCGTCCTGGTCGTCACCACGCGCTACTTCGCCGGGGGCGGCACCGCCGCGGTCTCCGTCGCCACCTACCGTGCCGACACCTGCCGACTGACCTTCGGGGACTCCGGAGCTCTGGAGATCAGCCACGAGCAGGAGTGCCAGGCTTCCTGAACACCTCGCCCCGCGACACAGGGGCGCCTCTGCGGACCGGACGGCCCGCCGCGATC
>NZ_JBHWZJ010000346.1:0-7408 GCF_042728415.1 Streptomyces sp. NPDC060198
ACCTCGAAGAAGGCCTCCGCCCGTAAGGCGCCGGCGAGGAAGCGCAGCGCGTCCTGACGCGCCGGGCCCATGGGACTTCCCCGGATCGCCCCGATGCTCGCCACCCCCGGTCGGCTGCCGCCCGCCGCGGTGGACGAGCGGTGGGCCTACGAGGTCAAGTACGACGGGCAGCGCGCGGTGGTCGGTCTGCCCGGCGACGGGGCGGTGCGCTTGCGTTCACGTTCCGGCGCGGACATCACCGCCGCCTACCCGGACCTGGCGCCGCTGGGCGCGGCTCTGGGTGACACGGCCGCGGTCCTGGACGGTGAGATCGTCACGTTCGACGACGCGGGACGCAGCGACTTCGAACGGCTGCAGTCGCGGATGGGTCTGGCGGGCACACCGGCGAAGGCGGCCAGGATGGCGCGTGCCGTCCCCGCGCACCTGGTTCTCTTCGACGTACTGTTCCTCGGTACCGACCCGCTGACCCCGCTCCCCTACACCGCGCGCCGCGCCGCCCTCGAATCGCTCGGCCTTGCCGGAACGCACTGGTCGACCCCCGCCTTCATCGCGGGGCACGGCGCACGCGCGCTGGAAGCGACCCGGGCCGCCGGGCTGGAGGGGCTGGTCGCCAAGCGGCTTGACTCGGCCTACGAACCGGGGGTCCGCTCGCGGGCCTGGATCAAGATCCGTCACATCCGGACCGCCGATGTCGTCGTCGGCGGCTGGCTGCCCGGCCACGGGCGTCTGAGCGATCTGCCGGGCGCTCTGCTGCTGGGTGAGTGGCACGGCGACGGCCTGCGGCACATCGGGAACGTCGGCACCGGATGGAGCGACGGCGAACGGCGAACGCTCGCCGGACTCCTGCGCGCCTCGGCGAGTGCCGACTGCCCCTTCACCCCGCCCCCGGCGGTCCCGGGCGCGCGATGGGTGACGCCCCGTCTGGTCGGCGAGGTGGCCTACGCCGCCAGGACCCGCGCCGGGCTGCTGCGGCATCCGTCATGGCACCGGCTCCGCCCTGACCTGACGCCCGAAGACCTCTACCGGCCTCGTGACCGATCCTCGTGACCGGCCTGTTGGCCGACCTCCTGACCGGCCTCGACCGGCCCCGGCCGGGGCGGCTCCTTCTCCGGGGCGGCGGTCAGTCGGCCGTCACGCGGTCGCGGTGTGCCGGGTCCGCCGGTGCGGTGAGGTCGAGCAGGAGCATGGCGTCGTGGTCGGGGGTGCCGGGTTCGGCGGTGTAGACGCCGAGGCGCTGTCCGGGGGTCCCCTCCAGACTCATACTCTGGGAGCTGAGGGTGAGGACGCCGACCTTCGGGTGGTGGAGGGTCTTCTGGAGCTTCTTGCGGCCTCTGACCTCGTAACGCTCCCAGAGGCTGGCGAAGTCGGGGCTCTTGAGGAGGAGTTCGCCGACGAGGGTCGTGAGATCCGGAGCGTCGGGGTTGAGGCCGGCTTCGGTGCGCAGGCGGGCGACACAGCCGCGGACCTGGATGTCCCAGTCGGGGAACAGCTCACGGGCCACGGGGTGGAGGAAGAGGTAGCGGGCGAGGTTGCGACGGGTGGCCGGCCAGTCGTCGATACCCGCGTACAGAGCGAGACCGCCGGGGTTCCAGGCGAGCAGGTCCATGCTGCGGCTGACGATGTAGGCGGGGCTCGGCCTCATCGTCTCCAGCAGCAGCGCGAGGTGGGGACGGACGGTGCGGCTGGGCGGAGGGGGCGGCTGGGGCGCGTACCGGGAGGCGCGGACGGCGAGCTCGCGCAGGTGGTGGTGTTCGTCGTCGTCGAGCTGGAGGGCGCGGGCGAGAGCGTCGACGACCCCGGGGCCCGGCCGGGTCTCCTTGCCGCGTTCCAGGCGGGTGTAGTAGTCGATGCTGACACCGGCGAGCGTGGCCAGTTCCTCGCGCCGCAGGCCGGGGGTGCGGCGGACGCCGTACCCGGGGGTGAGGCCGACGGACTGGGGGCTGGTCCGGGTGCGGCGGGCGCGCAGGAAGCGCGCCAGCTCGTCACCGACGGTGTGCCGCTGCTCGGGTGCCATGCGTCCAGTGTCGCAATGCGGCGACCTGGGCGGTATGCGGGAGGGGGGCCCTGCCGTACCCCCCTCTGGCCACCCACCCGCAGAAGCCGGTCTGCCTGCCGGGGGGTGCCGGCGGGCATGGTCGACGACGTCACCGGGTGACCCCGGTGGACACCTCGCGGGAGTACGGCGGCGCAGGCGCGGTGGCGGTCTTCGGCGCGGTTGCCGACGCGGCGGTGATCCTGCTCGATACCGCCGTCAGCTTCCCGCTCCGGCCCACCGTTCGGACCTGTCCGGCCCGGTGCCGAGCCTGCGCGACGACCCGATTCCTACGACACGGACCGGAGTGGGGGAGATCCAGACCGTCAGCGGATGAAATACATGACGCCGGACGCGTACCCGACCGTGTCCGGCCGCCGGGCCCTCAAGGCCTTCGCCACCTCCGACCCGCCCCATCAGCCCCCGCTCGCCATCGAGCAACCACGCCACCACGAGAAGGAAGAACCCGTGCAACACGTCACCCTCAACAACGGCCTCCGGATGCCGGTCCTCGGCTTCGGCGTCTACCAGATCCCGGCCGAGCAGACCGAGCGGGCCGTCTTTGAAGCGCTGGCGGCCGGTTACCGGCTGCTCGACACCGCTGCCGCGTACGGCAACGAGGAGGCGGTCGGGCGCGCCATCAGGGCCGCCGGCATCCCGCGCGAGGAACTGTTCGTCACCACCAAGCTGTGGGTCCAGGACGCGCCTGCCGAGGCGAACACCCGGCGCGCCTTCGAGACCTCGCTGCGCAAGCTGGGCCTGGACCATGTCGACCTGTACCTGATGCACCAGCCCTTCGGTGACGTGTACGGCCAGTGGCGGGCCATGGAGGCGCTGAACCGCGAGGGCCTGGCCAAGGCGGTCGGCGTCGCCAACTTCCATCCCGACCGGCTCCTGGACCTCATCTTCAACAACGAGATCACGCCGGCCGTCAACCAGATCGAGACCCACGTCTTCTACCAGCGCACCGCCGACCAGGACCTCATGCGCCGGTACGGTGTCCAGCACCAGTCCTGGGGCGGCTTCGCCGAGGGGAGGAACGGCCTGTTCACCAACCCCGTCCTGGCCCGTATCGGCGAGGCGCACGGCAAGTCCGTGGCCCAGGTCGCGCTGCGCTGGCTGATCCAGCGCGAGGTCGTCACCATCCCCAAGTCCGTCAACCCCGACCGGATGGCGCAGAACTTCGACGTCTTCGACTTCGAGCTGACCGACGATCAGATGGCAGCCGTCGCCGCACTCGACACGGGCGAGACCCTGTTCTTCGACCACCACGACCCCGAGATGGTCGCCTGGCTCAGCAAGCGCCGCCTGGACGGCTGACCGGGGCGGGCGGTGCGGACCGGGGCGCCCTCACGGACGCGTGCGACCTCCGCCCCGACTCCGCGAAGCCGGGCCCGGAACGCGGGAGCTGTGATCGGGTTCACTTCGTCACAGTCGAGAACCACCGAACGTATTGCAGAGAGTGAGCATCATGAAGCACATCAACCTCGGTGACCTGAAGGTCTCCCGTATCGGCCTGGGCGCGATGGGCATGTCGCACGGCTACACGGGCGCCGGCACCGACGACGCGGAGTCCATCCGCACCGTGCACCGCGCCCTTGAGCTGGGCGTCACCTTCGTCGACACCGCCGAGGTCTACGGCCCGTACACCAACGAGGAACTCGTCGGCCGCGCGCTGAGGGGACACCGGGACCAGGTCGTCCTCGCGACGAAGTTCGGGCTGATCTCCCACACCGGCCGTCAGGGCGGTCCCGACAGCAGCCCGGCGAACGTCCGCGCGGCGGTCGAGGGCTCTCTGAGGCGCCTCGGGACCGACCACATCGACCTCTACTACCAGCACCGCGTCGACCCCGGCACTCCCATCGAGGAGACCGTCGGCGCGCTGGCAGAACTGGTGACCGAGGGCAAGATCCGGTACATCGGTCTCTCCGAGGCGGGCCCCGACACCATCCGCCGCGCCCACGCCGTCCACCCGGTCACCGCGCTGCAGTCGGAGTACTCGCTGTTCACCCGGGACCCCGAAGCCCGCGTGCTGCCGGTACTGCGTGAGCTGAACATCGGCTTCGTCCCCTTCTCTCCCCTGGGGCGCGGCTTCCTGACCGGCGCGATCCGCTCCACCGACCAGTTCGCGCCCGACGACTTCCGCGCGGACAACCCGCGGTTCACCGAGGAGAACTTCCAGCACAATCTGCGTCTGGCCGACGAGGTCGCCTCCCTCGCCGTCCGGATCGGCGCGACCCCGGCCCAGGTCGCCCTCGCCTGGCTGCTGGCGCAGGGGGACGACATCGCGCCCATCCCCGGCACCCGCCGGGTGGCCCGGGTCGAGGAGAACACCGCCGCCGATGCCCTGACGCTGACCGTCGAGCAGCTCGATCAGCTCACCAGCCTCCCCCCGGCCGCCGGAGACACCCACAACGGCGCCCAGATGCGCATGATGGAGCGCTGACCCACGTCTCGGCCTTCACCGTCCCGGCTCCACGGGCCGGCTCCACGGGCCGGTGAAGGCCCGGCCGCCGAGCGGCCGGCGGTGGCCGCCAGGGTTCACGAGACAGCTACCAGGTGCTCCGTGGCCGTGCGCCAGGCCGCCGTGACGGCCCGGTGCGCCGTCGCGGTCGCCGCCGGGATGTCGTCGGGGAGTCGGACGGTGCTGCCGAAGTGGACGTGCAGACGGGGCCGGCGGGCCGGCGCGGTGAGAAGTCCGGCGATCTGCTTCACGGCGCCGCCGGAGACAACGCGGCGGGCGCCCGCCTGGCCGATCGGTACGACCGGGGCGTCGGCGGCCAGCGCGAGGCGGGCGAGCCCGCTGCGGAACCGCTCGGGCGCCGCCTCGGCCGAGTCCTTCCGCAGCGGCAGCCGGCCCTCCGCGTAGATGAGGACGTGGCGGCCCGCCCGCAACGCGGCGGCGGCCTCGTCCAGGGACTCCGCCGCCCGGACACTCCCCCGGTGGACGGGCCCGTGCCCGCCCCTGACCAGCAGAGGCCCGAGCACCGGGATGCGCCAGAGGCCGGCGGTGGCGAGAACGACCGGCTCCACTCCGTGGCGGAGCAGTGCGGCCAGCACGATCCCCGGATCGACGAGCGAGGTGTGGTTGGCGACGACGATCGTTCCGGGGGCGGGGGCCGCCTCCTCGTCGGACGTGGTCGTCAGCTGTCCGAGGGAGGGCACGACGGCGGCGGCGATGCGGCTGAGCACGGATTCTCCTGCGGTCGGTCGGTGTGGCGAGGTCCATCGTCCGGCGGGGAACCCGTCCACGGCCTGAGTCTGCGTACTCAACCGCACCGTGCGAAGGGCGTCCGCGACACGGTCTCCGCCGCTCGACGGGGAAACCCCGCAGGGCGCCACGGTGCCTGGGCGGGGAGCACGGGGGACCCCGGGGCACCCCGGACGGCCCCGGCGCGGCCGGACCTCAGCGCGAGCCCGATCCGGTCCGGCGTGTTTGGGTGGAGGCGGTGGCGGCCAGCCGCCGGGCCGTCGACGCACGGTCCCCTCCGCACGGCCGAGGAGTGCAGTATGCGCGACAGGAACCCGCTGGCAGGGCGTCTCGCGGTCGTCACCGGAGCGGCACGCGGGGTGGGCGCGGGGATCGCGAGGGAGCTGGCGCACCGTGGCGTACGGGTCGCCCTCCTCGGACGGGAGGGGAAGGCGCTGGAGCGGGTGGCGCGGACCCTGGAGACGGACGCGCACTGCTTCGAGGTGGACGTCACGGACGACGCGGCCATGGAGAGCGTGGCGGCCGAGGTCTCCGACCGCCTCGGCCGCCCTTCGGTCGTCGTGGCCAACGCCGGGGTGGCCGAGGGCGGCCCCTTCGTCACGTCGGACCCCGTGAGCTGGCGGCGGGTCGTCGAGGTCAACCTCGTCGGCAGTGCCGTCACCGCGCGTGCGTTCCTGCCGGGGCTGCTCGCGACGCACGGCTACTTCCTCCAGATCGCCTCCACGGCTTCGTTCGGCGCGGCACCCATGATGAGCGCCTACTGCGCGTCGAAGGCGGGCGTCGAGTCGTTCGCGCAGTCCCTGCGGGCCGAGCTGGCCCACCGAGGGGTGGGTGTGGGCGTCGCCTACCTGAGCTGGACGGGCACCGACATGATCCGGGACGCCGACCGGTACGACGTGCTCCGCGAGCTGCGCGGTCACATGCCTCCCCCGGCGCGCCGGATCCACCCGGTGGAGCAGGTCGCCGGCTGGCTGGTACGCGGCATCGAGCGCCGCTCCCCCACGGTGTACGCGCCGCCGTGGCTGCGGCTGGCGCAGCCCGTACGCCCCCTGCTGCCGCCGGTGGTCGCCTGGGTGTCCCGGCGGCAGCTCCCCCGTCTGGAGGAGCGGGCCCGTTTTGAGGCCACGGGACTGCTGGGCGCGGGCGGGCAGGCCGCCCGAAGGGCGAGCGGGCAGGCGGGCGACCGGAGCGGGCGGCGTCCGCACCCGTGAGGGCCGCTCCCGGCGATGGGCCCGCGCCGCACAGTCGCCACGGCGTGCGCGGGAGCGCGGGTGGAGAGACGGTTGACGCATGACTACCGCACTGAATCCCCCGGGAGAGACCCCGCCTGCCGAAGGCTGCATCGGTGAGGCGCACCAGGAGCGCGCGGACGGAGGCATCTGGGAGCACCCGGCCGTATGGGCGGCCGTCGTCCTGGTGGGCGCGGCCGTCGTCGCCGCCTTCTTCCTCGCGCGCATCTTCGGCTTCGGCTGACGCCCCTCCGCTTCGAGGTCCGTGTCGCCCACCGGCTCGGCACCGGCCGTGCCGGGGACCTTTTCGGCGCCACTTTCGCAACACCCCTTGGCCGCCCGACACCCTGGCGTGGACCACTCCGTCTCCCTACCGTGTTCGAGCATGGAATGGATGACGCTGGTGGCCACGCTTCTCGGTGCGGTGATCGCCATGGGCTCGACGCTGCTGATCGAGGCCCGCAAGGACCGGCGTGAGGCCGCCGGAGAGTGGCGGCGCAGCAGACGCGAGCTGTACGGGGCCTACCTCGGGACGCTTTCCCAGGTGCGCGGGGAGCTGCAACTCCTGATTCTGGACCGGGCGTCCACCGACGCGGATCGTCTGGTCCGCGCCCGGCAGAGCTTTGCCAAGTGCTACGAACTCCGCTACCAGCTGGAGGTTTTCGCGCCGCGCGCCGTGGTCGAGCCCGCTCTCGACTACTTCCGCAGCGTGCGCAGGCTGCGGGACGAGGCGGGCGCGGGGGTGGTGGACGGTGACGCCCGCTGCGAGCGCGCCTTCGTCGACGTCATGGACGCGCTGGCCGAGGTGCGCGACGCCATGCGGCTGGACATGGGGACGGACGCGTTGGCCGCTCACTGAACTCGCGTACGGGAACGCGTCGGCCGGGTCGTCCGGTCACCCACGGGACGGCAGCAGCGGGACGGCGCCCCGTGCCC
>NZ_JBHWZJ010000347.1:0-7369 GCF_042728415.1 Streptomyces sp. NPDC060198
GGCCGGGACGCCCCCACGCGTCCTGGCCGGGCCGTCTCCTGCCCGACGTGGCGTCAGGAGATCTTCTTGGCCTGGGCGTCGACGACCGCGGTCGGCTGCTCCAGCTTGACGTCCTGGCCCATGGCCGCGGCCATGTTGATGGTGGTGAAGGTGGTCACCGTGGAGCCCTGGCGCATCACCACGAGGCCGAAGGGGATCTTCGTACCCTCCTGCTCCGCGACCATGGCCCACGCCACCGCCTCCTCGCCGCCGGAGACCTTCGCCTCGGTGATCCCGGAGACCTTCTGCGCGTCGCCCTGCACGGTGGCGGTGAAGCCCGCGGTGCACGCGGCGGCCGCCTTGCGGACCGCGGTGACCACGTCGGCCGCGTCGGCGCCCTCGTACGACGCCAGGTCGATCATCGTGGAACTCACGTCCAGCGACGCGTTCATGGCCGCGTCGATGTCCTCGTCCGTCATGTCACCGGCCGCGTCGGCGGCGTCCGACGCCTTCGGCTCGGTGGTCGCGGTACGGGCGGTCGAGGCGACCGGCTTGCCCTGCGGCACCGCGAACAGCGCGTGCGCGAAGGGCAGGCACTCGGCCTTGTCGGAGGTGACGTCGGACGCCTTGAGGATGTCCTCGGCGCCGGCCTTCTCGATCTTGTGGCCCGCGACGTCTCCGTCCGCGAGCGCCACCTTCTCCAGTTCGGCCGCGGTCAGAGCCTTGACGTCGCTCTGCTCGGCCTCGGCCGAGGCGGACTTCGACGTGTCCCCCGCCTTGCTCTTGCTGTCCGAGTCGTCCGAGGAACCGCCACAGGCGGTGGCCAGCAGGACCAGGGAGGCCACGGACGCGGCGAGGGCGGATCGACGGACGAGAGAGGTGCGCATGGTTCAATTCTCCTATTTCGGGAGCAACAACCCGCACTCAACCGCCAGTTCTCACCGGCCACGGCGGGACCGTCGCAGTCGCACTCACCCTATGATCGAAACTTTGCTCGAACATGGTTCCCCTTCATCGCCCTACGTGATTGTGATTCCTCTGTGATCACACTGTGAATTCACCGCCCGTTTCGGGTGCATTCACGCCTCGAAGCTCCCGGGCGCGCTCCTCGGGCGAGGTGTTGGCCGGAGCCGTTCAGTGGCTCGTGCCGCCCTCCGGACCGGCCCCGTACCCGCCCTCGCTCCCGTACCCGCCCTCGGGCTCGCCCCCGCCACCGTGCTCCGGCTCGGCCTCGCGGGGCGTGACGTTCAGGAAGGGTGCGAACCAGGCGGACGGCCGGAGGTCACCAATGCCCAACCGCTGGTTGGCCTCGTCCTCCGGGTCCTCCACGCCGTCCAGGCCGGCGTCGTAGAGCATCAGCACGTCGGTGTCCTGGAAGAACATCTCCGCACACCCGTCGAAGTCATGGTCGTCCCGGTGGGCCGGCGGGACCGCGCCGCCGGAAAGGCCGGTGGCCCCCCGCCCTTCCGGCACCGCCCACGGTTCCTCGGCGGCTCGTGCGTCCTCGATCGCGAGGTGCAGGGCCAACTCCTCGGCCGTGCACGTGGGCTCGGGCCACCAGCCGTGCTCCAGGTCGCTCGCGACGTCCTCGACCGCCCGCACGAACCGCCGCCGCCACGCCGCGCCGACACCGAAGGTCACCCTCGGCAGGCGGGTGAAGACCCCGGCTCCCTCTCCCCGTCCTCCCGGCGCGAGCGGGCGGTCGCCGAGGGCCTCCGCATGGTCGAGAGCGTGGCCGGCCAGCAGCCGCAGCGCCTCGTGGAGCGCCGCGGCGGTACGAGCCGTGAGCTGCCACTGACAACGCTCCTCACCGCACTCCGGATCCGCGCAGTGCGGGGCGTCCACCTCGAACAGCGACGCGAAGTCCGGCCGTTCCGCCTCCCGCACGGGCTCCCCGGGCCGCTGCGCCTTCGCACGCCCGAGCCACCCGGAGCCGAAGTCCGCCACCACCTCCTCCCGGCTCCAGCCTGCGACCTCGTCGCCCTCCTCCACGGCCAGCCGGTACGCCTGACTGCGGTCGGCGAGGGTGTCCGCTCCCGCCATCGCGCCCCCGCGCTCGGCGAGCCACAGGGCGGCGCCGATGAGGTCCTGCGGGTCGTGGGAGCCCAGCCGGTCGGCCGGCAGCGGTTCCCAGCCCTCGTCGGCGGCCGCGTCGAGCAGCGCCTCGGGGTCGTGGACATGGAATTCCCGCAACAGCGCGATCCGGAAGACCGGGCCGGCGAGACCGGCGAGCCGGGCTCCGCCCGGGGCGCGCGGCGAGCGCCCGTCACCATCCCTCCCCCGGCCCCGCGCTGACGGCGCACCCGGCGCCGGAGCCGCGGACGGTGCCTCCGGTGGCACCCGATCCCACTCCGGCGCGCCGCCCTCGCCCGACGGCCAGGCGCCCGCGAGGGCCCGGCCGGCCGCGGTGCGCAGGGCGTCCGCCGCACCCTTCGGCAGCCGTCCGCACAAGTCCTCCAGCGGGCCGGCGTCCCACGCGTCGGCCGGAACGAACAGGGCCCGCTGGAGCAGGCGGGCGGCCTCGTGGGCGAGTTCGGGGCTGCGGCAGGTCAGGACGGCGCGCAGGGAGGAAGGACCCGCGTCGTGGTCCACCAGCGCGAGGACCCGGCTCCCGCCCGGAGTGTGCTCGCAGTGGAAACCGCGCGGGGCGGCAGGGCGAGGCTGACTGTGCACGCGATGGCTCCGGGCAGGCGGGTTGCGGACGCACGAACATCTGCCCCACGAGCCGGAGATGACACGTCCTCCGTACCTGCGGCCCGGCTTCCCCCGGCCGCCCGATCAGGTCAGTCCCTGTCCGTACGCCGGGTCAGTACCTGTCCGTACGCCGGATCAGTCCCTGTCCGTACGCCGGATCAGTCCCTGTCCGTACGCCGGGTCAGTCCCTGTCCGTACGCCGGGTCAGGTGCGCGAACGCGTCGAGGTTCCTGGTGGATTCACCCCGCGAGACCCGCCAGGCGTACTCCTTGCGGATGGCGCTCGCGAAGCCCAGCTCCAGAAGGGTGTTGAACGCCCCGTCGGCCGCTTCGAGCACCGTGCCGAACAGCCGGTCCAGCTCGTCCGGGGTGACCACGCCGAGCGGCAGCTTGCCCACGAGGTAGATGTCGCCGAGCCGGTCCACCGCGTAGCTCACGCCGAAGAGGCGGAGGTTGCGTTCCAGCAGCCAGCGGTGGACGGCAGCGTCGTTCTCGTCGGGATGCCGGATGACGAAGGCGTTGAGGGAGAGGGAGTGCCTGCCCACCAGGAGCGAGCAGGTGGTGGAGAGCTTGCGGGTACCGGGGAGCTTCACGACGTAGTTGCCGGGCTCCGGGCTCTCCCATTCCAGGCCTGCGTCGCCGAGGGTCTCCTCGATGATCCGCGCCACTGCCGCTTCGTCCGCTGCCTCAGCCATGCTGCGAGCGTACGACAGCCGGTACCCGCACCTCCGCACCACCTACCGGCCGGTACGCACGTCCGCGCCCGAACCCGGTATCCGGCTGTCAGCTGTCAGCTGTCAGCTCTCTGACGGGAGCGGACCCGGCGGCGGTGGTCCTGCACCGCGCCGGTGTACACGTCGGCGGTCGCGGCGGCGGCGGTGCCCCAGCCGAAGGACTGCGCGTGCTCGGCGGCGGCGGCACCCATGCGCCCGACGAGCTCCGGCGCGCGGACGAACCTTTCGAGCGCCAGCGCGTACGCCTCGGGTTCGTGCCCCGGGACCAGAAAGCCGCTGACGCCGTCCCGGACCGCCACCGGCAGCCCGCCCACGGCTGCCGCGACGACCGGCGTACCGACCGCCTGAGCCTCTATCGCGACCAGCCCGAAGGACTCGTTGTACGACGGCATGACCAGCACGGACGCGGCCCGGAACCAGTCGGCGAGCTGGTCCTGCCCGACCGGCGGCTGGAACCGGACGACATCGGTGATGCCGAGCCGGGCCGCCAGCTTGTGCAGGACCTCCGGCTTGGCGAGGCCCGTACCGCTGGGGCCGCCCACCACCGGCACGACGATGCGGGAGCGGAGCGACGGATCGCGCTCCAGGAGTACGGCCACGGCCCGCAGCAGCACGTCCGGCGCCTTCAGGGGCTGGATGCGCCCGGCGAAGAGCGGGATCAGCGCGTCCTGCGGCAGCCCGAGCCGGGCGCGCGCGGCGGCCCGCCCGTCGCCCGGGCAGAAACGTTCCAGGTTCACGCCGGGGTGCACGACGGCGACGGAAGCAGGGTCGGCTTCGTAGAAGCGGACGAGTTCGTCGGCCTCCTCGGCCGTGTTGGCGATGAGCCGGTCGGCCGCGTCGACGATCTGCGTCTCTCCGATGACCCGGGCGGCCGGTTCCGGGGTGTCGCCCTCCGCGAGCGCGGCGTTCTTGACCTTCGCCATGGTGTGCATGGCGTGGACCAGCGGGACGCCCCAGCGCTGCGCGGCCAGCCAGCCGACCTGGCCGGACAGCCAGTAGTGGGAGTGCACCAGGTCGTAGTAACCGGGACGGTGACCGGCCCACGCCTGCATCACACCGTGGGTGAAGGCGCAGAGCTGCGCGGGCAGGTCCTCCTTGCAGAGCCCTTCGTACGGCCCCGCGTCGACGTGCCGGACCAGCACCCCGGGGGCCATCTCGACCACCGGGGGAAGGGAGCCGGTGGTGGCCCGGGTGAAGATCTCCACCTCGATGTTGATCTCGGCGAGGCGCCTGGCCAGCTCCACGATGTAGACGTTCATGCCGCCGGCGTCACCGGTTCCGGGCTGGTGGAGCGGCGAGGTGTGCACGGAGAGCATCGCGACCCTGCGCGGCTTGCGGTGCCCGCCGGTGAATCCGGCCGCCAGTCCGCTGCCACGCCCACCCGGGAACCGCAGGCGCGGCGTCCCGCGACCGGTGCCGAAACGGGAGACCTCACGACTCACAGCGTCCGGACCTCCTCGCTCAGGGCATGCCGTGGAGGGGACGGTCATCCCCTCGCAGACGGAACAGCGATACGCGCTCGATTCATTTCCCTCTTTGCCGAATCATTGCCATTCGGTGTCAACCCGTCACCGTTCTCCCTCCTCCGTATGCCCTCCGTATGTCGCTCCACCGACTCCCGATGGCGATCTCCGGACCGAGAACGGGCGACGACCCCGCGCGGGCCGGGCCCTGGGTGCCCGTGCCGCCGACCAGCCGTCGCGCTCCGGCGCACATCTCTCCGGTGCGCGCCCGCGCACATCAGCCGACACGCGCCCCGCGCTCGGCCCCACGCACACCCTCCACCCCGGCCCCCACGCCGCCCGTGCACCGCTCCCGCCCCGCCACGTACGCTCGACCGCATGCACCAGCGCCCCATCGGGACCGTGACCCGCGGGACCACCAACCCCAACCGTCTCCGTCGCATGGACCGCTGGATCGCCGCCACCCACGGCCCCGCGCTGCGGCGCGCGGATTCCGCCGTCGCCGTGGACCTCGGCTACGGCGCGGCCCCCTGGACCGCCGTGGAACTCCTCGCCCGGCTGCGTACCGTCGCCCCGCACACCCGCGTGGTCGGCGTCGAGATCGACCCGGAGCGGGTCGCGGCGGCGCAGCCGTACGCCCGCGCGGGGCTCACTTTCCGGCACGGCGGCTTCGAGGTGCCGCTCGCCGAGCCGCCCGCCCTCATCAGGGCGGCGAACGTGCTGCGCCAGTACGACGAGGACCAGGTCGCCGCGGTCTGGGAGCGTCTGTGCGCACGGCTCGCCCCGGACGGGCTGCTGGTGGAGGGCACCTGCGACGAGATCGGACGCCGGCACGTGTGGGTGGCGCTCGGGCCGGAGGGGCCGCGCACGGTCACGTTCGCCGCGCGGCTCGGTTCGCTGGACCGGCCCTCGGACCTCGCCGAGCGCCTCCCCAAGGCGCTGATCCACCGGAACGTGCCCGGCGAACCGGTGCACGCCTTCCTCCGCGACTTCGACCGCGCCTGGGCCACCGCCGCCCCGTACGCGTCCCTGGGCGCACGCCAGCGCTGGATCGCCGCCGCGCGCTCGCTCGCGGCGGGCTGGCCGCTCCGCGACGACGTACGCCGCTGGCGCCAGGGCGAGCTCACGGTGGCCTGGGAGGCCCTGCGCCCGGGCGGCTGAACCGGTGGAAGGCCGGCACCGGTCAGGCTCGGGCACGGCGCGCGCGACCAGCGCGCCCCGTACATGTGCGCGGGGCGTACGGAAGGGGACGCGCTCGGGATCAAGGGGGAAAGACGCACCGCACCGCGTGGGTGTGATGTGCCCTTCTCCCGCCGCCCCTGTTGCTTTTCGGGACGGCATGGCACGATCGCGACGTTGCCAAAAAGTTACTGACAGTCAGTCATATGAGCGCTATCGGGCCTTTGCTCCAAGGTGCCGGAGGGGGAGTTCGTTCGTGAAACGACGTCACTGTGCCGCAGCCGCACTCACGGTGGTCTGCGCGCTCGCCGTACTCTCCGCCCCCGTCCAGGCGTGGGCCGCACCCGCGCCGATCCCCTCGGCCACCCGCTCCCCCGCCCCGAAGTCCCTTCCCGAGGTGCGCGCGGAGATCGACCTCCTCTACCGGAAGGCCGAGGCCGCGACCGACGCGTACAACCTCGCCGAGAAGCAGGTGGCGAAGCAGACCGCCGAACTGGACGACCTCGGGCGTGCCATCGACGAGGGCCGGCAGAAGATCGCCCGGCTGAAGAACCAGGCCGGCGCCCAGGCCCGGGAGCAGTACCGCAACGGCGGCCTGCCGCCGGGCACCCAGCTCGTCCTCAGCAGCGACCCCCGGCTCTTCCTGGACGGCCTCAACCAGGTGCGCCAGAGCCAGCAGGCCACCGACTCCGTACTGGCCGACCTGACCCGCGCCCAGGCGGACTTGGAGCTGTACACCGAGGACGCGCAGGTCAACTGGGACAAGCTGGAGGCCGGGCGCGTCGAGCAGGCCCGGGCGAAGAAGGAGATCAACGGCCGGATCGACGAGGCGGAGCAGCTCGAGGCGCGGCTGGAGAAGGAGGAGCGCACCCGCCTCCTCGAACTGGAGGAGCAGGCACAGGCCGCCGCCCAGTCCTCCTGGCTCAGCTCCGGCGCGCTCAAGGACATCGACCGCGAGGCGAGCCCCAGCGGCAAGGCCGCCGTGAAGTTCGCCCTCGCCCAGATCGGCAAGCCCTACGTCTGGGGAGCCGAGGGCCCCGGCTCGTACGACTGCTCCGGGCTGACGTCCCAGGCGTGGGCGGCGGCGAAGCGGCCGATACCCCGCACCTCGCAGGAGCAGTGGGCCCAGCTCAAGCACATCGCCGTCGGGGACATGCGTCCCGGCGACCTGATCATCTACCACAGCGACGCCACCCACGTCGGGATGTACATCGGCGGCGGCATGGTGGTCCACGCCCCGCGCCCCGGGCGAAACGTCACTCTGGCGGGGGCCGGCTCGATGGAGATCCTCGGCGTGGTGCGGCCGGACACCCCTCAGGCG
>NZ_JBHWZJ010000348.1:0-7343 GCF_042728415.1 Streptomyces sp. NPDC060198
GCCCGGAAGCCGGGGGCGGGGCCGAGGCGCGACGGAGCGGGCGGGCGGCCCGTTCCAGCCCCCACGGAAGGTCTAATTTCAGCCAACCACACGCACGCCCTTTGCCTGTTCTTGACCTTTCCGGGGGCAACCCCTCCGGATCCCCCCGCGTCGGCACGAAAGCTTCACACCAGACCCCTGGCGCCGCTCCCACCAGCGTCTTTCAATGGTCCGCACCATGCCCTCGCTTCGCGCTCTGCTCAGTACCGCGCGCAGGGTCCGGCACAGCCCCCGGCTGTCCGCCGGACTTCCCCCGGCCGACGCGGTCATGCTCGACGCCCCCGACGATCGGCTCTCCCCCGCGCTGGTGGGCGCCGCCGAAGGCGCGTACGGGCCGGCCGCCAAGCTCCTCGCCACCACCCGCGACGCCGCCGACTGGGAACTGCGCGACCGCTACCTCGGCAGGCTGGTCGCCTTCGCCCGGAGCCGGGACGCCTGGCTGGACGACTGGCTCTCCGCCGCCCCCGGCGACCCGGACGCGCTGCTCGTCCGGGCCGGACTCGCGGCGCGCCGGGCGTGGGAGTCGCCCGCGGCGGCGGAGCGGCTGCGGGAGGTCGCCCCGCTGATCACCGCGGCCGCCGAGGCCGACCCGCGCGACCCGGTCCCCTGGCACCTCGCTCTGGACCAGGCCCGGGGCACCCGTGCCCCGCACACCGTGTTCGAGTCGGTCTGGGAGGAGGCGGTCCGACGCTCCCCGCACCACTACGGCTGCCACGTGGCGGCGCTGTACTACCTCTCCGCCACCCGGCGCGGCTCGCACCGCGCGTGCTTCGACTTCGCCGAGCGGGCCGCCGAGGACGCCGCCCCGGACTCCCTGGTGCAGGGGCTGCCGGTGCGCGCCGCCGCCGCGCTGCTCCTCGACCCGCGGGCCGTCGGCTGGACCGCCCCCGTGCCGGAGCGGCGGATCGACGACGCCGCCGACCTGGCGATCGGCCTCTCCGGCGCGTACGCCGCCGGGGACCCCTGGCCCGCCGAGATCCGCAACCTGCTCGCGTACGTCCTGGTCGTGCGGGGCCGCTGGAGCGAAGCACTGGAGCAGTTCCGGCTGATCGGGCCGCACGCCCAGTCGTTCCCGTGGTCCCGGTCGCTCCCCTGGTCCCCGTCGTTCCCGGCGTCCCGGCCCGTCCCGGCGTCCCGGCCCTGGTACCGGTCCGTCCCGTGGTCGCCGGGTACCGAGGACGCACTGGCCCGCTTCCTGGACGCCAGGGACGTGGCGCGGCTCCAGGTGGCCTCGGCGACCCCGCTGTGGAACCGGGCCGCCCACGGCCGGCCCCTCGGCCATTACGCTTGAGCGTTGTGACCACAGCGCACCTGCCCCTCTTCCCGCTCAACGCGGTTCTGTTCCCCGGCCTCGTGCTGCCGTTGAACGTCTTCGAGGAGCGATATCGCGCCATGATGCGCGAGCTGCTGAAGACCGACGAGAACGAACCCCGCCGCTTCGTGGTGGTGGCCGTCCGGGACGGCCGGGAGACCGCGACGACCGGCACCGGGATGCCGGAGAGTGCGGCGGTCCCGGCCGATCTCGCACCCGCCGACGGCTTCGGAGCCGACCCGATCCAGTCCTTCCACCGCGTCGGCTGCGTGGCTGACGCCGCCAAGATCCGTGAGCGCGCCGACGGCACCTTCGAGGTGCTGGCCACCGGCACCACCCGGGTCCGGCTGCTCTCGGTGGACGCGAGCGGCCCGTTTCTGACCGCCGAGGTGGAGCATCTCGCCGAGGACGAGGAGGCCGGCGAGGCCCGGACCCTCGCCGAGGGCGTGATGCGGGCCTTCCGCACGTACCAGAAGCGGCTGGCCGGGGCGAGCGAACGGTCGCTGACCACGGGCGGCGACCTGCCGGACGAACCGTCCGTCGTCTCCTACCTGGTGGCCGCCGCGACCGTGCTGGACGTGGGCACGAAGCAGCGGCTGCTGCAGGCCCCGGACACCGCGACCCGGCTGCGGGAGGAGCTCACCCTGCTCCGCAAGGAGACGGCGGTCATCCGCCATCTCCCGTCGCTGCCCGCCGTGGACCTCACCCGTGCCCCCACGCACCTGAACTGAACCGACCCCGATCCCGCCCCCACCCGAACCAGCCGGAGACCTTCCGCCCGTGGCGAAGAAGACGAAGAAGCAGCAGGGCGGTACCCCCGCCACGGTCGCGCTGACCGCGGCAGGGGCCGCCTTCACGGTCCACTCGTACGAGCACGATCCGGCGGCGCCCAGTTACGGCGAGGAGGCGGCCGAGGCCCTGGGCGTCTCCCCCGACCGGGTCTTCAAGACCCTGGTCGCCGACGTGGACGGCGAACTGACGGTGGCGGTGGTCCCGGTCGCGGGTTCGCTGGACCTGAAGGCGCTCGCCACGGCGGTCGGCGGCAAGCGGGCCGCCATGGCCGATCCGGCGGCGGCCGAGCGCACCACGGGGTACGTACGCGGCGGGATCTCCCCACTGGGCCAGCGCAAGCGGCTGCGTACGGTCCTCGACGACACGGCCGGGTCCCACCCGACCATCTGCGTCTCGGCCGGCCGCCGGGGCCTGGAGGTCGAGCTCGCGGCGGCGGACCTGGCGCGGCTCACCGGCGCGGTGTTCGCGCCGATCGGTCGCGGCTAGCGCAGGCCCGGGTACGGCCCGGGGACGCGGCGTACGTAGGCCGGGACCCCGGAGCGTCAGGGTCCCGCGGGGCCCTCCGGGTCGCTCTGCGCCCGGGCCCGCGTGGCGGGCGCCTCGGCCTGGCCTGCGCCGGGGGTCCCGGGTGCCTCGGGCGCGCCGTGGGCCGGCTGCTGCCCGGCCGTACCGGACGGCTCGGCGCCGCGCGGCGCCCAGTCGGGGTGCGTCCACGGGGCGTCGGGGTCGGGGTCCGGGGGCGTGAAGATTGCCGTGAGGATCAGGTGCACGGCCATCGCGGCCACCGGCCAGGCGAGCAGCGCGCCCTTCGCGTTGAGCTCCAGCGGCGCGTCGAAGGCCACACCCTGGCCGGCGGCCTTGGCGTGGGCGACGACGTCCGAGGTCGGGCCGAGGGCGGCACCCAGCCACCAGGCGAGCAGCCCGCCCAGCACTCCGCCGAGCGCCAGTGCCACCACGGTCAAGATTCCGCCGGACCGCCGGAGCAGGTAGACCACGACGGCCGAGACGATGCCGAAGCCGGCGCCGAGCAGGGCGAACGTGCCGTCCGCCCCGATCGCCTCCTCGCCCTCGCCGTCCTTGAGGTAGACGGCTGTTTCGTCCGAGATCAGCGGGATGCGCGGGGAGAGCCAGAGCCAGAGCAGGCCGAGGGCGACACCCGCGACGGCCAGCACCACGGTGACGGCCGCTGCCCGGACGACCTCGCCCCGCGCTCCGGCGCGGTCGGGCGGTGACTGGGCGGGTGCCAGGTGCGAACCCGCCGGAGGAACCGGCCAGGGCTCGTAGGGCGTCGGCGGATCGGGCGGCGTCAAGGGTGCGGTCACCGTGCCATCGTGCCAGGCGGCCCCGCCCGGCGCCGCACCGGACCTGATCACCGGACACCCTGCCGTCGCCGCACCGCCGTACGTGCGCTGACGGGCGGCCGTCAGCGCACGGCGGCCCGGCGGTACGCCCAGGTCGCCACGGCCAGCGAGAGAACCCCCACCGCCGCGCAGACCCCGAGGTCCAGCGCGACGACCGTCCAGTCCGGGTGGGCGTCGAAGGAGCGGGCCAGCGCCTCCACCCCGTACGTGGACGGCAGCAGATCGCGCGCCCAGCGCACCACCTCCGGCAGCCGTTCGGCGGGCAGTACGCCCAGCAGCAGCGCCGCCGACATGCCGAGCTGCCCCAGCAGGGTGGCCAGCTCCTGGCGTGGCGCCAGGAGGCCCAGCGCGGCCCCCAGCCCGGCCAGCGCCGCCCCGGCCAGCGGGACCACGGCGACCAGCACCCACAGGTGCGACATCGGCAGCTGGAAGAGCGCGCTCCCGGCGACCGCGGTGAAGACGGTGCCGGGCACCGTGAAGGAGGCGTACGCGCCCGCCGCGCCCAGCACCACGGCCGCGGGCGGCACCGGCAGCGTGGCGTAGTGGTCGAGGCCGCCGTCGGCCCTCAGCCGGCCGAAGTACTGGGCGAGCAGGTTGAGCGCGACGAAGGCGACCACCAGCACGCTGGAGCCCGCGACCACGGCCCGCGCCTCGGTGCCGCCGTCGACGACCCCGCGCATCATGATCATGATGCCGACGGACTGGAAGGTCGCCACGAACAGCAGCGGGATACGGGCGACCCGGGCCCGGGAGAGCTGGGCCCGGTACACGGCGGCCAGCGCGGGCAGCAGCCGGGCGCGCGGCGCCAGCGGGGCCGGTTCCCCGGCCCAGGACCCGCAGGCCGTCCCGGTGGGCGTACCCGGGCGGCCCGGCGCCTGCCCGCCGGGCGGGGACACCGCCTCGGCCCGAACGATGCTCGTCACCTGGCGCTGCTCCCGTTCGCTGCCGCTGTTCGTCCACACACGTCTCGTCCGTCCACGTGGCCCCCGCCCGCCGGGGCCAGGGGTTCCGTCGCCCTCACGCCTTCACCAGTCCCCGACGCGCGGCGGCCGCGTCCCCGCCGAGCGCCAGGTAGACGTCCTCCAGGCTGGGTGTGGCCAAGGTGAAGTCGTCCAGTGCCGCGAAGGCAGCGCCGCCGGTCACCGCGGCGACGGCGGCCCGCGCCTCGTCCGGCTTCAGGCGCAGCACCCAGCGACGCCCGGACTCCTCGGCCGAGGGGCGCAGGGCGGCGACCTCCGGGACGTCGAGCGGGGCGCGCTCGCGCCACATCAGCTCGACCCTGACCTCGCCGGCCACCTGCTCCTTGAGGCCCTGCGGGGTGTCGCAGGCGATGACCTTGCCGCGCTCGACGACGGCGACCCGGTCGAGGACCGTCTCCGCCTCGATGACGTTGTGGGTGACCAGCAGGACGGTCGCGCCGTGCTCGGCCCTGCGCCGGTCCACGGCGGCCCAGACGGAGCGCCGGGCGACGGGGTCCATGCCGGTGGTCGGCTCGTCCAGGATCAGCACCGGGCGCCGTCCGACGAGGGCGGCGGCGAAGCAGGCGAGCCTGCGCTGACCGCCGGAGAGCTTCTTCAGGGGGCGTCCGGCCAGTTCGGTGAGGCCGAGTTCCTCCAGTACGGCGTCGCGCTCGGCGCGGGCGTCGCGTACGCAGAGGCCGCGCAGCCGCCCGGTGGTCTCGGCGGCGAGGGACACCGTGAGCTCGTCCAGGGCGGTGGACTCCTGGCCGAGGTAGCCGATGAGCCGGGAGGCGCGTTCGGGATGGCGCACGAGGTCGTGGCCGAGCACCTCGACGCTGCCGGAGTCGGGGCGCATCAGGCCGGTGAGCTGGCGGACCAGGGTGGACTTGCCGGCGCCGTTGGGGCCGAGCAGCCCGAAGATCTCGCCGCCGCGCACCTCCATCGTGACGCCGTCGGTGGCCCGTACCTCGGGCGCGCCGGGCGTGCCGCGGCGGCCCCGGACGGCCGGGTAGGTCTTCACCAGATCACGCACCGCGCACACGGTCCCGGTGGCCCTCAGTGCCTGTGCTGTGCCCGTACTCACGAGGTACGAGAGTACGGGGTCGGATGGTCCGGATTGCGACGGGGGCCGGTCCGGGGCCGTACCCGGCCGTACCGGGCGGGGGCCCGCCGGGTCATTCCGGGGCGGGAGCGCGGTCCACGGCGGCCGTGATGTCGATCTCGCGCCAGAAACCGGCCCGGATGGCGTAGCGGTCGTGCTCGTCGATCTGGTCGTCCTTGTGGGCGAGGAGTCCGAAGCGGGCCGCGTACCGCAGGAGCTCGCCGTCGATCCGGTGCGGGATGCGCGGGTACATGGTGGAGAGCTTCTGGAGGTGGACGCTCTCCGGCAGCCGTTCCATCCAGCGGCGGGCGAAGACCTGGCCCACCTCGAAGGGGTCGCCGCCCACGGTGGTGATGTCCTCCTCGCGGTCGGCCCAGCGCTGTTCGGCGGTGGTGACCTGGGCGAGGGTGGGCAGCGAGGCCGTTTCCGGGGGTTCGCCCAGCGAGCCCCGGTCGGCCCATCCGCGGTCCGAGGACCAGCGCAGTGTGGCGTTCGGCACCGGGGCGGACTGGGCCGTAGCCGGGGCCGAGGGGGCGCCGGCGGTGGCGCGGAGGGCGGCGAGGTCCTTCGGGGTGGGGACGCCCTTGTGGTGGGGCGCGGGCCCGTCCCCGGGCGGACCGGTCTCCGGGCGAGGCGCGGGCGGCGCACCGACGCGGGCCGCCGCCTGGGCCTCCGAGGCGCGCTCGGCGGAGGCCGCGAGGGCCGCCTCGGGCAGGGGTGCGGAGAGGATCGCGGCGATCTCGGGGCGCGGCTGGGGCTGCGGGGCGCAGATCCCGCCGGCCTCCTTGGCGCGGACGGCCTTGGTGATCCAGGCGCGGTCGAGCACGCGGCGCTCGTCGGCCTCGGCCACCAGGTCCTCGGACTGGTTGTAGTCGCCGTCCGCGGCCTGGACGGCCCAGAGGTGGACGGCGACCCCGTGTTCCTTGGCGGACATCAGCCCGGGCAGCAGGTCGCCGTCGCCGGTCACCAGGACCACGTCGGAACACGCGCGGTTGCGGGCCAGTTCGGTCAGTTCGGCGTGCATGGCCGCGTCGACGCCCTTCTGCGCCCAGCGCCCGTCGCTCCGGGTCAGCGCGCCGAG
The DNA here is from genome assembly GCF_042728415.1 of Streptomyces sp. NPDC060198. Taxonomy (NCBI): domain Bacteria; kingdom Bacillati; phylum Actinomycetota; class Actinomycetes; order Kitasatosporales; family Streptomycetaceae; genus Streptomyces; species Streptomyces sp. NPDC060198. The sequence continues at coordinate 6,647 of NZ_JBHWZJ010000348.1, forward strand.
CCGGACGGTGACCCTCGGCATGACCCGCAGCCGGCGGTGCTCGGGCTGCGGTACGCGGTCGGGGGCGCCGTCGAACCAGTAGATGCGCAGCAGGGGTTGCTCGGTGTCGGCCTCGGCCCGCTCGCGCAGACCCTGGATCAGGGCGGCGTGGTCGACGGTGATGCGCGAACGGGCGGGTTCGCCCGCCAGCAGACTCGCGGCGGCGCCCAGCAGGTATCCGGCGTCCACCAGGACGACGCAACGGTCCACGCGTTCCACCCTCTTCCGGAATTCGGCGAACGGCCGTTCAGGGTTTCCGTCGAGTCTGCCCGACCGCGCGGAAGGAGACGGCCGGAACTCGATCTTCGGCGTGGCGGATGCGGTGGAGGTTCTCCGTCGGAGGCCCACAGTGGTGTCCACTACGGAAGGTAATGATCCAACATGCGTGCTCTGTGGGGCTATGTGAGTCTGGCATCGGTCCTGGCAACCAGGAGTCCCCACAGGAGGCATTCACCATGGCCAAGAACAAGAACCGTAAGCAGGGCAGCCAGCAGGACCGCGCGTCCGCCGCGGAGCGCGAGGCGGAGCAGGCGAAGTCGACGTCCTTCGAGGACCGGAGCACGTCTCAGTCGCAGGCCCAGGGCAGCCCCTCGGACGTGGCCCGCAAGCACCAGCGTCGTTTCGGCCACAACTGACGGCCGTGACAACGCAGTAAGGG
>NZ_JBHWZJ010000349.1:0-7339 GCF_042728415.1 Streptomyces sp. NPDC060198
GCCACCCGCTGACCCAGAACCAGAAGGCGCTGTGGTTCCTCAAGCAGCTCAATCCCGACGGGTACGCGTACAACATCGGTGGCGCGGTGGAGGTGCGTGCCGAGCTCGAACCGGACCTGATGTTCGAGGCCGTGCGAAGGCTCGTCGCCCGGCATCCGGCGCTGCGCACCAACTTCCATCTGGAGGACGGGCTGCCGGTGCAGCGGACGACGTCCGGGGCGGAGCCCGACCTGGCCCTGTTCGACGTCCAGGGCCAGGAGTGGGAGGAGATCCGGCAAACGATCATCCGCGAGTACCGCAAGCCGTACGACCTCGAGCGCGACCCGCTGGTGCGCTTCCGTCTGTTCAGGCGTGAGCCGGGCCGCTGGGTCATCATGAAGGCGGTCCACCACATCGTCTCGGACGCCATCTCGACCTTCACCTTCATCGAGGAGCTCCTCGCCGTCCACGAGTCCCTGAAACAGGGGCGGGAGCCGGCGCTGCCGCCGGTCGGCGCGAGGTACCTCGACTTCCTCAACCAGCAGAACCGCTTCCTGGCGAGCCGGGAGGCCGGCGGGATGCTGGAGTACTGGCGGTCCCACCTGCCCGCCGAGGTCCCGCTGCTGGACCTTCCGGTGGACGGGACGCGTCCGGCCGTGCAGACGCACAACGGCGCCTCCGAGTTCTTCGTCCTGGACGAGGACCTCAGCGCCCGGGTGCACACCCTGGCGCAGCGGCACGGGGTGACGCCGTTCATGGTGCTGCTGAGCGCGTACTACGTCCTGCTGCACCGCTACTCCGGGCAGGACCACGTCGTCGTGGGCAGCCCGGTGACCGGCCGTACCCAGCAGGAGTTCTCCTCGGTCTACGGCTACTTCGTCAACCCGCTCCCCCTGCACGCGGACCTGTCGGGCGCGCCCACGGTCGCCGAGCTGCTGGAGCAGGTCCGCGCGACCGTGCTGAACGGCCTGGACAACCAGGAGTACCCGTTCGTGCTGCTGGTCGAGGAGCTGGGGCTCCAGCACGATCCGAGCCGCTCCGCGGTGTTCCAGGCGATGTTCATCCTGCTCACCCACAAGGTGGCCACCGAACAGTACGGCTACCGACTGGAGTACATCGAACTCCCGGAGGAAGAGGGGCAGTTCGACCTGACGTTGTCGGCGTACGAGGACGAGGCGGAGGGACGCTTCCACTGCGTGCTGAAGTACAACTCCGATCTCTTCCTGCCGGCGACCGTCCGGCGGATGGCGGCGCACTACGTCCGCCTGCTGGACAGCATGACCCGTGCGGACGCCGGACTCCCGACGCCCCGGCTGGGGATGCTGGACGCTCCGGAGCGGGAGCGGCTGGTGGACGAGTGGAGCGGGGCCGCCGCGCTGTCCGCCGGCGGCGGGTCGACGGCGGGCCGGTTCCGCCCCGTCCACCGGCTGATCGAGGAGGCCGCCGCCGCCCGGCCCGGCGCGGTCGCGGTCTCGATGCCCTCCCTGTCGGGGGAGACGGAGCGGATGACGTACGGCGAGCTGGACCGGCGGGCGGACGCGCGGGCACGGCGGCTGGGCGACCTGGGGGTCGGCGCGGGGTCGGTCGTCGGGGTCTGCCTGGACAAGTCGCCGGAGCTGATCGTCACCCTGCTCGCCGTGCTGAAGGCGGGAGGCGCCTACCTCCCGGTCCATCCGGACCAGCCGGCGGACCGCGTCGCGCACGTGCTGCGCACCACCGGGGCGGCGCTGGTCGTCGTCGGGGACGCGCGCGCCGCGTGGGCGCGGGACCTGCCCGTCCCCGTGGAGACTCTGGGCGGCCTGCGCGGGACGGAGACGGACGGTCCGGCCCCGCGGGTGGCGACCGACCCGGACTCCCCCGCCTACGTGATCAACACCTCGGGTTCCACCGGCCGCCCCAAGGCGGTCCGGGTCAGCCACCGGAGCCTGGCCTCCGCGTACGCCGCGTGGCTCCGGGAGTACCGGCTCGGCGCGTCGGACGTCCATCTCCAGATGGCGGAGCCCTCGTTCGACGTGTTCACCGGTGACCTGGTGCGCGCCCTGTGCTCGGGAGGCAGCCTGGTGCTGGCCGACCGGGACCTGATCTTCGACACGCCCCGGCTGCACCGCACCATGCGGGCCGAACGGGTGAACTGCGCCGAGTTCGTGCCCGCCGTCGTGCGGGGGCTGATGGACCACTGCGCCCGGGAGGGCGAACGGCTCGGCTGCCTGCGGCTCCTCATCGTCGGTTCGGACGCGTGGAAGGTCGCGGAGTACACCCGGCTGCGCGAGCTCTGCGGGCCCGGGACCCGGGTGATCAACTCCTACGGCCTCACCGAGGCCACGATCGACAGCGCCTTCTTCGAGGGGCCCGCCGACGGCCTGGAGCCGGGCCTGATGGTGCCGATCGGCCGCCCGCTGCCGAACACGACGCTCCATGTCCTGGACGCACACGGCGAACCCGTACCACCGGGCGTTCCGGGCGAGCTGTGGATCGGCGGCGAGGGGGTGGCCCTGGGGTACGCGGGCGATCCCGAGCAGACCGCCGCCCGTTTCGTCACCCTGGAACTGGGCCGGCAGCCCGGCGCGCGGCCCGAGCGCCTGTACCGGACCGGGGACCTGGCCCGCTGGGACACCGAGGGCCGGGTGCATCTCCTCGGGCGCGGCGACCACCAGGTCAAGCTGCGGGGCCACCGGATCGAGATCGGCGAGATCGAGGCGCACCTGGCGGGCTGGCCGGGTCTCGCCAGGGCGGTGGTGGCCGTCCGCCCGGACGCCGCCGGTGACGCCTCGCTCTGCGCGTACTGCGTGGCGGAGCCGGGGGCGGTGCTGGACCGGCGGGCGCTGCGCCGCCGCCTCGCGGGTGCCCTGCCCTCGTACATGGTGCCCTCGCACGTCGTCGAACTCGACGCGCTGCCGCTCACCCCGCACGGGAAGGTCGACGTCACGGCGCTCCCGGTGCCGGTGAGCGGGGACCGGCAGCAGGCTCACGAGGCCCCGGTGACCCTGTACGAGGTGAGCATGGCCCGGCACTGGGGGGCTCTGCTCGGGATGGAGCGGGCGGGGCTCGGGGACGACTTCTTCGAGTCCGGTGGGAGTTCCATCAAGCTGATCGAGCTCCTCCACCATCTGCGTACGGAGTTCGGCGTCAGCATCCCGGTGAGCCGGCTGTACCAGGTCACCACGCTGCACGGCATGGCCGCCACGGTGGAAGAGCTCGTCAACAGCACGTCCGCCGAGGAGTTGCCCTATCTGACCTTCAATCCCGGCCCGGGGCGACCCGTCTTCTGCTTCCCCCCTGCGGGCGGCCACGGGCTCGTCTACCGGGGTCTCGCGGAGCAGCTGGCGCAGCACAGGACGATCGCCTTCAACTACGTACCGGGCGAGGACAAGGTGGCCCGCTACGCCGACCTGGTGGAGTCCGTCCAGCCGGACGGGCCCTGCCTGCTGCTCGGCTATTCGCTCGGTGGCAACCTCGCGTTCGAGGTGGCCAAGGAGCTGGAGTCGCGGGGGCGCGAGGTCGGCCGGGTGGTGGTGCTGGACTCCCGCCGCATCATGGAGGCGTACGAGCCGGGCGAGGAAGGGATCAAGACCTTCGAAGCGGAGCTGGGCCGCCACATCCACTTGCACACGGGATCGGAGGTGGTCACCCGGACGGTTCTCGAACACGCGGCGGAGTATCTGGAGTTCTGTGGCCGGACGCCCAACACGGGGACGGTGGGCGCCCTGCTGGGAGTGGTGACGGACGAGGAGAAGGCCGGTCTCTACGCGGCCGGTTCCCCGGGTGCCTGGCACGGCGGTTCCACCTCCGGGACGCGCGTCCTGAAGGGTTCCGGTACCCACGCCGACATGCTCGATCCCAAGCATCTGCCGCGCAATGCCGAGCTGGTGCTGGCCCTGCTGACGGGAGACGCCGGTCATGCGGGATGAGGCGGGCCCCGAGTGGGGCCGACGGGAACGCACACCGGGGAGCAAGCCCCGCGTCATCATCGTCGGCGCGGGCGTGGCCGGCCTGTCCACCGGCGCCTACGCGCAGATGAGCGGGATGCGGACCCGGATCTTCGAGAAGCACGTGCTGCCCGGGGGCTGCTGTACGGCCTGGTCCCGGGACGGCTACATCTTCGACTACTGCATCGAGTGGCTGATCGGAACCGCCGCGGGCAACGACGCGAACCGGGTGTGGCGTGAACTGGGCGCGCTGGACGGCAAGTCCATCACCAACTTCGAGCTGTTCAACAAGGTGGTCGACGAGCGCGGCCGGTCGGTGACCTTCTGGAACGACCCGGCCCGGCTGGAGGAGCACCTGACTCGCGTCTCCCCGGCGGACGCCCGGCTGATCCGCTCGTTCTGCCGCGATCTGCGGCGGTTCACCGAGATCGAGCTGTACCCGTTCCTGACCGCGCCCGCCCTGCGGACCGTACGGGAGAGGGCGGCGACGCTGCGCACGGTACTGCCGGCCTTCCGGCTCTTCTGGCGGACCGCCGCCACGCCGATGCACCGGTTCGCCGACCGGTTCGAAGACCCTCTGCTGCGCAGGGCGTTCAAGAACATCTTCTTCCAGGACCCGGAGGGCTTTCCGCTGCTCCCCTACCTCTTCAACATGGCCAGCGCCTACCACGGCAACGCGGGTTTCCCCCAAGGCGGTTCGCTCGGGCTCGCCCGGTCGGTGGAGGAGCGGTACACCGGGCTCGGCGGGACGGTCACCTACCGTGCCCGCACCGAGAGGATCCTGGTGGAGAACGGCCGGGCCATCGGGGTCGAACTCCGCGACGGCAGAAGGTACTTCGCCGACCACGTCGTCTCCGCCTGCGACGGACGCACCACGATCCAGGGGCTGCTGGGGGGCCGTTGGACCAGCCCGAGGATCGACCGGCTCTACGACGAGCTCCTGGAGAAGCCGGGCACCCTCTTCCCCGCGGTGGTCTCGGCGTTCGTCGGCATCCGGGGCCCGCTCCCGGCGGAGGACGCCCACAGCACCACGTACCTGCTGAGCCCCGAGGACGCCGCCCGGCTGCCGGGGGCCCTGCAGAGCAGTCTGGTGGTCCAGTTGCGGTCCCGGTACTCCGACGGCTTCGCCCCGCCCGGCAAGTCGGTGGTCCACTGCACCTACTTCAGCGACTACGCCCACTGGCAGGCGCTGCGCCGCAGCGACCGCAAGGCGTACCGGGCGCAGAAGCAGCAGGTCGCCGAGTTCGTGCGGGGCTTTCTGGCGCGGCGGTGGCCGGATGCGGCCGGGCGGATCGAGCTGGTGGACGTGGCCTCGCCGGCCACCACCCGGCGCTACACCGGCAATCACAACGGCTCGATCCTCGCCTGGAAGGCGTTCTCGGACGCCGACGACGTGGCGTCCGAGCTGGTCGGCAAGGACCGGATGCGGCTGCCGGGTCTCAGCGGCTTCTCCATGGCGGGTCAGTGGGTCGGCATGGGGGGCCTGATCCGTGCCGCGTCCACCGGACGGTTCGCCGTGCAGTACCTCTGCGAGGAGCTGGGCATCCCGTTCAAGGCGTGGGAGAGCACGCCCTTGGGCCCCTGGCACACCGGCAAGCTGGGGCGGCTTCCGCAGCTCGACCGGTGGACCGCCAAGGAGGGCACCGGCGCGTGACGACCGAGGAGAGCAGGCCCATGGCGCGTCCGTCGCGCGGCAGGGAAACCATGATCATCATCGGTGCGGGGCTCGGTGGTCTCTCCACCGGCGCCTACGCACAGATGAACGGCTACCGCACCCAGGTGCTGGAGATGCACGAGCTCCCGGGGGGCTGCTGCACCGCCTGGGAACGCGGGGACTTCACCCTGGACGCCTGCGTCAGCTGGCTGCTGGGCAGCGGGCCGGGCAACGAGATGCACCAGATCTGGCTGGAGCTCGGCGCGTTGCAGGGCAAGGAGATCCGCCACTTCGACGTGTTCAACATCGTGCGCGCCCCGGACGGCAGGGCGGTGTACTTCTACTCCGACCCGGACCGGCTGCAGGAGCATCTGACCGAACTGTCGCCGGCCGACGCGAAGCGGATCAGGGACTTCTGCCGGCAGCTGCGCGCCTTCCGCAAGGCGCTGGCCGTCTACCCTTTCCTCAAACCGGTCGGGCTGATGGGCCGGGTGGAGCGCTGGCGCATGCTCGCGTCGTTCGTGCCGTACTTCAACGCGGTCCGCAAGTCCATCTCCGTGCTGATGGCGGACTACTCGGCGAGGTTCGAGGACCCACTGCTGCGGCAGGCGTTCAACTTCGTCCTGTACGAGAGACATCCGAACTTCCCCGTGCTGCCGACCCACTTCCAGCTCGCCTCGCACGCCAATCTGTCGGCGGGGGTGCCCGAGGGCGGGTCGCTCGGGCTCGCACGGTCGATCGAACAGCGCTACCTGAGGCTCGGCGGAAAGGTCTCGTACAACACCAAGGTCGAGGAGATCCTCGTCGAGCGGGACCGCGCGGTCGGCGTGCGGCTCAGCGACGGCCGGGAGCTGCGCGCGGACATCGTGGTGTCGGCCTGCGACGGCCCCACCACGATGCTGAAGCTGCTGGGGGGCCGCTACCTGAACGACGCGTACCGCAGGCTCTACACCGCGACCCTGCACGAGCCGGGCATGGTGTTCCCGGGGTACTTCACCCTCTTCCTGGGGCTCAAGCACCCCTTCCCCGAGGGCGATCCCTGCACCACCTACCTGCTGGACGAGAAACAGGCGGCGGAGCTGACCGGCATCCGTCATCCGAGCATCAACGTGCAGTTCCGCAGCCGCCATTACCCGGAGCTGTCGCCGGAGGGGACGTCGGTCGTCTACGCCACGTACTTCTGCGACATCGCGCCCTGGCGGGCCCTGGACGAAGGACCGGAGCAGCTCACCCGGACCCGGGGCGGCGAGAAGCTCCACACCCTCCCGGTGCGGCACGGGCGCGGCTACTACGCGGCGAAGCGGCGGGCGCGCACGGCGCTGTTGCGGTTCCTGGAGGAGCGTTACCCGGGCATCGGGGACGCCGTCGCGGTACGCGACGTGTCGAGCCCGCTCACCCAGGTCCGGTACACGGGCAACCACGACGGGACCGTGCTGGGGTGGCAGCCGTTCGTGGAGAGCGGCGAGAGGCTGGAAGAACTCGTCAAGAAGCACGGCCCCGGGCTGCCGGGGCTGGAGAACTTCTACCTCTCCGGGGTCTGGGCGACCACCGGCGGGCTGATCCGCGCCGCCGCGGCCGGCCGGCACGTCATGCAGTTCGTCTGCCGCGACGACGGCAGGACCTTCACCGCGTCGGTCGACGACAGCGGGCCCCCGCCGACCCACCTCGTCATCCCGGTGCCGAGGCGGCCCCAGGCTCCCTCCGCCACGGCACACCTGACCTCCACCAGCGTGGACAAGGAGCACCAGTGAAGACCAAGAAGTGGGTCGTGCGGGAGCAC
>NZ_JBHWZJ010000350.1:0-7322 GCF_042728415.1 Streptomyces sp. NPDC060198
GCCGAGAGCCCTCCCCATCGGGAGGACTCTCGGCGGTTCAGGATGAATTGTCACGGAGGCGGCGCAGAAGGCCGTTCGCCCCCCTTGCCTCGTTCCTCGTCGTGCCTGGCACAATCACCGGCACAACGACGGCGAGGTGGGGATGCTCGGTGGGTAGCCAGTTGCGTGTCGGTGAAGTGATGCGGTCCTCGCAGAACAGGGACCCTTCCATCGGGTTCATGGATGGATACCCGAACATCCATCACCTCACTGCTTCACAGGTTCTTGCCCCGATACAGCTGAGCAAAGGGATCAACCCAATTGCAGAGGTCAAGGTCGCACGCGCCGCAAGGCGACCGGCGGTCCTCATACGTTCGAGCCCCTGGAAGGCCGGCTCTACCGAGACGCCCTGGCACGACGAGTTCGACCTAGAAAACGGGCGCGTCACCTACTTTGGAGATCAACGGGTCGACCACACCGTTTCTGTTGGCGAGACGCAGGGCAACAAAGTTTTGCGGAAGGCATGGGCAAACCATCGTGCGATGACCGCGCAAGAGCGGATCTCGGCCGCGCCACTGCTGGTCTTCGCGACGGTCACGCGCAACAAGACTCACAAGGGATATGTAAAGTTCTGCGGCTTGGCGGTCATAGAGGACGTTGAAGAGATCGAGCAAAGCGACAAGGGCCGACCGTTCCCCAATCTCCGCTATGAATTGGCCCTTCTCGACCTAGGTGCAGAACATGACCTGCTGAACTGGGCCTGGATCGAAGCGCGCGCCAATCAGAGGCTCTCGACGACTGAGTCGCTGGAACACGCGCCGCAGTCCTGGCGTCGTTGGGTGGAAGGTGGCCATGCCATCTTGCCGAAGATTCGCCAACGTCCCCTTCACCTCGAGGAGCCCAAAATCGGCTCTCGTTCCCCCAGCCGCCACGCGGGTGAGGTTGCGCTGTCCCTGACTCCTACGCAGTCGCGCAGCAGGTCGGTACACAACGCCGGGCACGGCGACCGGCAGCCACGACTCACGGCAGCCGCGCTCATGGGGAGATTGAAGAACCTCAAAGTTCATCGGCAGGACGGACGCCCGAGCCTGCACAAGCCCCTAACTCTGATGTGGGCCATGGCTAAGAACGCCCGAGGAGAGTCGCGTCTGTCTCCCTGGCCGGAGTTCCGCGACGGGGTGGGCAAGCTATTGATCGAGTTCGGTCACCCTCAGTCGTCTCCGACGCCGGAGTACCCCTTCTGGCATCTTCGGACGAGCGGCCTGTGGGACGTTGATGGCCTTCCGGCGGAGCGGGCAGGCAAGATCAGCGTCCCAGTGCTCGATAGGTACAAACCTCAAGCGGGGTTTACGCAACAGGCCGACTTCCTGTTGAGCGACCCGTTCGTACGGTCCCAGGCGATCGCTGTCCTGAGAGAGACTTACTTCGCCGAGTTCGCTCAGCACAATTTGATGGAGCGGCTAGGTCTGGCCGGCTACGAGAACGCCAGCGGGATCGAAGAACTGGCAGAGGAAACAAATCAACACGACCCTGCCGCTCGCCGCGCCACCAACACGTCTCGCATAGTACGCGATGTCGGACTGGCCAATAAAGTGAAGGAGATGCACTCCGACCACTGCCAGGTTTGCGGAGAGCAGCTAGCAAAACGCTTCGGCACATACAGCGAAGCAGCTCACATCCGAGGTCTCGGGCGACCGCACAATGGACCGGACGAGCTCGCCAACTTGCTCGTTCTGTGCCCCAACCATCATGTCCAATTCGATACGTTGGCAATATACATTGATCCGGAAGGAGCCGTCCGCGCGACGGCGGACGGCAGTCACCAGAGCATGCTCCGCCGGCTTCCGAAGCACCACATAAGCGAAGCCCACCTGCGATATCACCGAGCTCTTTGCGGCAGGGACGCACCAGATCAGGAAGCGCCCGTCCAGAATCCTCGCCCGGTACAGCGGTAGGTCTGTTGCCCCATGAGGTCGGGGGACGCTGCTGGCGAGTGGTTGCCCCTTGAGCGATGTCCGCGGAGGCGATTGCAGGTGTGCAGCACCGCGGGTCGAGGTCCCGCCGTTATGCCTCGGTAGAACCGTGCGCAGGCCCATTCGTCCAGCAGGGTCGATTGAGGTACTCGACCCTCCCGTTCATATGCGGCCGAGGACGCCCCTGCCGCTCGGCCCACCCTGCCCCGGGGAGGGCGTCCCCGGGGCAGGGTGGGCCTGCAGGTCATAGGCCGGGGCGGACCAGGCGTCAGCCGCGTGCGCAGACCGCCCCGTTGAGGCGGAAGACCGTCGGGTCCGGGTTGGGGCCGTCGTTGGCGCCGACGAATCCGAAGGAGACCGTGGAGCCGCCGTCCGGGGCCAGCGGCCCCGCGCCGTCGGGTGCGGTCACCCGCACGTGCGAGCCGGTCTGGTGGAACGTGGCGTTCCAGCCGGAACCTACCGTCTGGGTCCCGGTCGGCCAGTCCCAGTCGACGGTCCAGCCGGTGATCGGCACGTCGGAGAGGTTGCGGACGGTGACGGTGGACACGAAGCCGTTGCCCCAGCTCGTGTCACGGTGGTACGTCACCGCACAGGACGCGTTTGACGGGACGCCGGTGGTGAAGGTCAGCGGGGAGGACGCTCCGGAGAGCCGTCCCGAGGCGTCGGCCGCCAGCACGTTGACCGTGTGGGTGCTGCCCGGGGGCAGGTTCCGCAGGGTCACGGACGTGCCGGTGGACTCACCGATCAGGTGAGTGTGCGCGCCGTCGCGCTCCTGGACGAGGTAGCGGGCGGCGCCCGTCGCGCTCCCCCAGGACAGGCTCGCGGTGGTGTCGGTCACCCCTTCCAGCTTCGGGGTGCCAGGGGTTCCGGCGGCCGAGGCTCCCGGCCCGGTGCCGGCCCGCGGTTCGAGGGTGAGGGAGAGCAGTCCGTACGCCGGCACGGTGACCCGGGAGGCGGACGCCTCCCCGGCGGCGAGCGCGGTGATGTCGGTGTCGCCCGGTGCGTAGCGGCTGGCCTCGGGTGCGGTGGCGGCCGGAGTGAAGCCCGCGTAGTCGAGGTCCACGGTCCGGGCGGCGTCCGGGTTCTTGTTGACGAGCAGGACGCTCAGCCGCCCGTCGCGACGGAGAACCGCGTGTGCCGAGACGTCCTGCGCGGAGGACGCGGAGGCGACCATGGTGTCGCCCGCGGTGCCCAGCCGGCTGGTCATCTTCATGCCGTAGTAGGGGTGGAACGGCGTGTTCGGCGCCGGCTCGCACACGTCACCGTTGCAGGCACCGCTGGAGAGCATCCCCATGTCGCCGTAGTCGGTCTCGCCGTCGACGGTGGTGATCTCGCCGACGCCGTTGTGGGTGTTCCACCAGTCGACGTTGAAGACGCCGTTCTCCAGAGCCGTCATGAACGCGTCGGCGGCGAAGAGTCCGTTGGAACGGGCGGTGAGCCGGGCGCCACCGGTGTTGGTGTTGACCTCGGTGAGCGCGATGCCGATGCCCGGTGAGTCGGCGCCCGCGTACCGGTCGAGCTGGTTGCGTACCTCCCGCAGTTCGCCGGGCAGCCGGGCCAGCTTGGCCGAGGCGTCCGCGGCGGTGGTGTCGGATCCACCCGCATACCAGTGGACGCTCACAAAGTCGATGACGTCGGCCACTTGGGGCAGCACGGTGTTGTTCCAGTCACCGGAGTCCCCGTCGCCGGTCACGCCGTCCGGCCATTCGCCCGGAGAGGTGAGGACTGCGCCGATCTTGACGGTCGGGTCGACGGCCTTCATGGCCGCGGCGTAGGCGCGGACCTGGCGGGCGTACTCGCTGGGGCTCTTGTCCTGGTGGTCGTCGTGCTCCCAGCCGCTGCCGTAGTGGCCGTTGCCGTAGATCTCGTTGCCGATCTCCCAGTACTTCGCGCCGTACTTCTTCGTGATGTTCGCGTACCTGACCCAGCCGGCCGCCTCCTCGGGTGTGCCCGAACCGTAGTTGGCGATCAGGATGGGCTGTGCGCCGGTGGCGGCGACGGTGCCCATGAAGGCGTCGAAACCGGTGCCCGGGGCGACGTAGCCACCGGGCGCCGAGTGCGTCTCCCAGTGGTAGATGTCCGCGTACGAACCGCCGGGATAGCGCATCGCCCCGACGTCGGCCGCCTTCATCAGCTCGGCCACCTCGGGATCGTTCATGTGCGAGTCCCACACGGCCGCGTTGACGCCGCGGGCGGTGTCGGACAGCCGGCCCAGCGCCGCCTGGGCGTTGACCTGGACGTCCACGTCCGCGGCGTCGGTCGCCGATGATGCGGCGGGCGCGACGCCGACCAGCGACGTCAGCAGGGCCGAGGCCACGGCCAGAACGGCCGCGCCGCGCGCGAGGGGGCGTAAGCCGGTGGCGGCAGGGCGGCCGGGTCCGTGCGGTGCTGGCATGGGAGTCCTCACTGGGTGGTCCGTCGTCACGAGCGGGTCGGTGGATGTCGGGCGGTGCCGTCGAGCAGGCGTACGACCGGCGTGGTGGCGAAGTGCCGCCCGGGCAGCGGAAGGTTCCGCGTGGGCGGCGCGGAAGGCGGAACGTGAGTGCGGTGCGGCGGGCGCATGCGGGTCGGCGGCCGGCTCCCACCGATGGGAGCGCTCCCATATTGGGAGCGGGGTGACGCCCTGTCAACGCCCGTGCACCAACGTGATTTTGGACGCCTTGCGAAGAGTCGGTGAGGTGGCCGCACCCCGTTCCGATGACCCATGGACGACTTGCCCGTGCCGCGCGTCCGGGGCGGACAGCTCGTTCGGCAATCGCACAGTTTCAGCCACACGGCGCAGAAGTGGCGCGTTCGCACATTGCCGCTTCGTTTCGCAGCGCGGCAATCTGAAGCGCGGGAGCGCTCCCATGGCGCCTCGCGCCGCCGCTCATGGCCGACGCTCCCCCCACGGAAAGAAGACATCATGGCTTGTCAGGTGCATGCAGAGCAGCGGTTCGCGCGCCCACGTCGCGGACTGCTCTCGCGTCTACGTCCCACGTGGAATGGGCGTTCCCGCTGGGGCGTCGCCCTCGCCGGTGTGACCGCCTTGCTCGCCGCCGCCCTCACACCGCTCGCCGCGACCCCGGCCGAGGCGGCCCCCGCGTTCGCCTACGGCGAGGCGCTGCAGAAGTCGCTCTTCTTCTACGAGGCGCAGCGCTCCGGCCGTCTGCCCGACGACAACCGGGTCTCCTGGCGCGGCGACTCGGGTCTGGACGACGGCAAGGACGTCGGTCTGGATCTGACCGGCGGCTGGTACGACGCCGGCGACCACGTCAAGTTCGGTCTGCCCATGGCGTACAGCGCCACCGTCCTGGCCTGGGGCGGCGTCGAGCAGAAGGCCGCGTACACCGCGTCGGGGCAGCTGAAGCACCTCAAGGACAGTCTGCGCTTCGTCAACGACTACTTCGTCAGGGCGCATCCGTCTGCGAACGTCCTGTACGGCCAGGTGGGCAACGGCGCCGACGACCACAAGTGGTGGGGTCCGGCCGAGGTGATGCCGATGGCCCGGCCCGCCTACCGGATCGACGCCTCCTGCCCCGGTACGGACCTCGCCGGGCAGACGGCCGCCGCGATGGCCTCCTCCTCGATGCTGTTCGCCGACGACGACCCGGCCTACGCGGCGAAGCTGGTCACCCACGCGAAGCAGCTGTACGCGTTCGCCGACACCTATCGCGGCAAGTACAGCGACTGCATCACCGACGCGAAGTCGTACTACAACTCCTGGAGCGGGTACCAGGACGAGCTGGTGTGGGGTGCCGTCTGGCTCTACCGGGCCACCGGTGACGCGGCCTATCTCGCCAAGGCCGAGCAGTACTACGACGGCCTCTCCACCGAGTCACAGACCACCACCCGCTCCTACCGGTGGACCCTCTCCTGGGACGACACCTCCTACGGCTCCTACGTGCTGCTCGCCAAGATCACCGGGAAGCAGAAGTACATCGACGACTCCAACCGGTGGCTGGACTGGTGGACCTCCGGGGTGAACGGCGAGAAGGTCCGGTACTCACCCGGCGGCGAGGCCGTGCTGGACTCGTGGGGCTCGCTGCGGTACGCGGCCAACACCGCGTTCGCCGCGCTCTCCTACAGCGACTGGCTGACGGGCGACGCGACCCGCAAGGCGCGCTACCACGACTTCGCGGTGCGCCAGATCAACTACGCGCTCGGCGACAACCCGCGCGGGGCGAGCTACGTCGTCGGCTTCGGCAACACTCCTCCCACCAAGCCGCACCACCGCACCTCGCACGGCTCGTGGACCGACCAGATCACCAGCCCTGTCGAGAGCCGCCACACCCTCTACGGTGCCCTCGTCGGCGGACCGAGCGCAGCCGACGACGCCTACACCGACGACCGGCAGAACTACACCAACAACGAGGTCGCCACCGACTACAACGCGGCGTTCACCGGCGCCCTCGCCCGCCTCTACGCCGAGTACGGCGGCGCCCCGCTCACCGCCTTCCCGCCGACCGAGCAGCCGGACGGGCCGCAGGTGCTGGCACAGGCGTCGGTGAACGCCTCCGGGAGCAACTTCACCGAGATCAAGGCGTACCTGGTGAACAAGTCGGCCTGGCCCGCCCGATCGCTGACGAAGGCCTCCCTCCGGTACTACTTCACACTGGAGTCGGGAGTCTCGCCGACGGCCATCACGGTCACCACCAACTACAACCAGTGCGGTACGGCGAGCGGCCCCACGCGGTACGCGGGCGACGTGTACTACGTGAACGTGGACTGCTCGAACACGGTGATCGCGCCCGCCGGGCAGTCGGCGTACCGCAAGGAGGTCCAGTTCCGCATCAGTTCCTCGGGGGCCTGGGACACGTCGAACGACTGGTCCCTCCAGGGCCTGCCCACCACACCGGGCGCCACCCCGGCGGACGCGCCGAACCTGGTGCTGCTGGACGGGGACGCACGTCAGTGGGGAGCGCTGCCGGACGGATCCGGTCCGACGCCCACCCCTACTCCTACTCCGACGCCCACCCCGACTCCCACGCCCACCCCGACCCCGACACCCACTCCCACGCCGACGCCCACTCCCACCCCGACACCCACTCCCACCCCGACCCCGACGCCGGGTGCCGGTTGCGCCGTCGCGTACAAGGTCGGCTCCTCCTGGGGCGGCGGCTTCACCGCCGACGTCACCATCCGCAACACCGGCACCACCGCGGTGAACGGATGGCGTCTCGCCTGGAGTTTCGTCGGCAACGAGAAGGTCACCAGCGCGTGGAACGCGACCGCCACCCAGACCGGCGCAGCCGTGACGGCCACCGACGCCGGCCACAACAAGGCCGTTGCTCCGGGCGGTTCGGTGTCCTTCGGATTCCAGGGAACCGGGGTGCCCGGCGCCACGCCGACCGGCTTCGCCCTGAACGGCGTTCCCTGCACCTGAGAAGG
>NZ_JBHWZJ010000351.1:0-7283 GCF_042728415.1 Streptomyces sp. NPDC060198
CCTTTGGCCTTTCGGCCAAAGGGGCGCCATGCTTTCTGGCGGATATTCTCACCCCCGCACGGTCGGCACTCAGCATCATCAGGTCGACCACTACAGCGCGGAACGAGAGGAGCGGTGCCATGGAGACGGTCCGGACGATGCCGGGCAACGGTCCCGGCGGCGGCCTGAAGCACAGGCTGACCAGGCGGCAGGACGTGTCCGCCGAAGTGCCGTCCGGAGTCGCGCTGAAGCGCACGATGGGCATGTGGCAGCTCACCCTGCTCTCCGTGGGCGCCACCCTCGGCACCGGCATCTTCGTCGTCCTCGGTGAGGCGGTGCCCGAGGCGGGCCCCGCGATCATCGTGTCCTTCGTCCTGGCCGGTGTCACCGCGCTCTTCTCGGCGCTGTCGTACGCCGAGCTGGCGGGGATGATCCCGCGCTCCGGCTCCTCGTACAGCTACGCGTACGCCACGCTCGGCGAGCTCGTCGCCTGGGTGTGCGGCTGGTGCCTCATCCTGGAGTACGGGGTCTCGGTCGCGGCGGTCGCCGTGGGCTGGGGCCAGTACGTCAACGAGCTGCTCGACCTGGTCTTCGGCGTCACCCTGCCCGAGACCCTCAGCGCCCCGCCCGGCGCGGGCGGGGTCGTCAACATCCCCGCCGCCGTCATCGTCCTGCTCTCCATGGTGGTGCTGCTGCGCGGCGCCAAGGAGAGCGCGGTCGCCAACGTCGTCATGGTGGGCGTGAAGATCGCCGCCCTGGTGATGTTCTGCGCCGTCGCCTTCACCGCGTTCCACGCGGGCAACTTCCGCCCGCTCTTCCCGCTCGGCGCCGCCGGGATGAGCGCCGGCGCCGCCTCGCTCTTCTTCTCGTACATCGGCTTCGACGCCGCGTCGACGGCCGGCGAGGAGGCGAAGAACCCGCAGCGGGACCTGCCGCGCGCCATCATCCTCTCGCTCGCCCTGGTCACCTTCCTCTACGTCCTGGTCGCCGTGGCCGCGCTCGGCGCCATGCCGTGGGGCCTCTTCGAAGGCACCGAGGCCACGCTCAGCGAGGTCCTCGTGCGGGCCGTCGGCGGCGGCAGCCTCTGGCCGATCCTGCTGTCGATCGGCGCGGTCGTGGCGACCACCAGCGTCGTGCTCACCGTCCAGTACGGACAGATCCGCATCCTGTTCTCCATGTCCCGCGACGGCCTGATGCCGCCGGTCTTCTCCCGGGTCCACGCGAAGAGCGGGGTGCCGCGCGCCAACACGGTGATCGTCTCCTCGTTCATCGCCGTCCTCGCCGCGCTCGTCCCGCTGGGCAGCCTCGCCGACGCCACCAGCATCGGCACCCTGTTCGCGTTCGCCCTGGTCAACATCGCCGTGATCCTGCTGCGCCGCCGCAACCCCGACGCGCCCCGCGGATTCCGGGTGCCGTTCTCGCCGGTGGTGCCGGTGCTCGGCGTGATCTGCTGCGTCTACATGCTCTTCAGCCTGGGTTCGGACACCTGGATCACGTTCGCCGTGTGGATGGTGGTCGGGCTGGCCGTGTACGGGTTGTACGGCATGAAGCACTCCAGGCTCGACGCCCCGAAGCAGGAGGAGCTCCGCCCGTGACCCCCGCCCCCGTGACCCCCGCCCCCGCGATCCTCGATCTAGCCACCGACGTCGTCCGACTGACCCGCGCCCTCGTCGACCTGCCCTCCGAGAGCGGCGAGGAGGGCCCGCTGGCGGACGCCGTCGAGGCGGCCCTGCGCTCCCTGCCGCATCTGAGCGTGGAGCGGATCGGCCACTCCGTCGTCGCCCGTACCGCGCTCGGCCGCCCCGAGCGGGTGGTCCTCGCCGGCCACCTCGACACCGTGCCCGCCGCGGCCAACCTGCCCGCCCGGCTCGACGGCGAGCGGCTGTACGGACTCGGCGCCTGCGACATGAAGGGCGGTGTCGCGGTGGCCCTGCGCCTCGCGGCGGCGCTCACCGCGCCCGCCCGGGACGTCACCTACGTCTTCTACGAGTGCGAGGAGGTCGAGGGCGACCGCAACGGGCTGCACCGCATCGCGACCGAGCGCCCGGAGCTGCTGCTCGACGCCGGCCTCGCGATCCTGATGGAGCCGTCCGACGCGGGCGTCGAGGCCGGCTGCCAGGGCGTGCTGAGCGCCGACATCACCGTGCGCGGGGCCCGCGCCCACACCGCCCGGGCCTGGAAGGGGATCAACGCCGCGCACCGCGCCGCGGCGGTGCTCCAGCGCCTGGCCGACCACACACCGGAGCGGGTCGTCATCGACGGGCTGGAGTACCGGGAAGGACTGAACGCCGTCTCGGTCCGCGCCGGGGTGGCCGGGAACGTCGTGCCCGACACCTGCGTCGTCTCCCTCAACGCCCGTTTCGCGCCCAGCCGTTCGCCGAAGGAGGCGGAGGAGTACGTACGGGGCCTCTTCCCGGAGGCGATGTTCCCGCCCGAGGAGTACGCGTTCGTGGTGACGGAGGCCGTGGCGGGGGCGCTGCCCGGCCTGGAGCACCCGGCGGTGGCCTCGCTGGTCGGCGTGCTCGGCGCCGAGCCGCGCCCCAAGCTGGGCTGGACCGACGTGGCCAGGTTCACCGAACTGGGCGTGCCCGCGCTGAACTTCGGCCCCGGCGACCCCTCCCTGGCGCACACCCCGGGGGAGTTCGTCCCGGTGGCCCAGCTCGCGCGGTGCGAGGAGCAGCTGACCGCCTGGCTGAGCTGAGCCGAAGGGCGCCGGGCCGCCAGGGCCACCGGCCGTCGGGGTGCTCAGGCCGCTCAGGCCGTCGGGGTGCTCAGGCCGTCGGGGTGCTCAGGCCGTCCCTTCGAGCCGGGCGCTCAGCCAGAGCATCAGCCGCTCGTCCGGGTCGTCCAGGTCCAGGCCGACCTGCTCCCTGGCCTGCCGCAGGCGGTACCGGCAGGTGTTGGGGTGCACGGCGAGCCGCTCGGCCGCGCCCGCCATGTCGCACCCCGCGTCGAGCCAGGCCAGCACCGTACGGGCGTACTCCGTACCGTGCGTCGCGTCGTGGGCCACCGCCCGCGCCCAGGCGCCGCCCTCGAACTGCCGCTGCCCGGACGTCAGTTCACCCAGGCGCAGCAGGGCCACCCTGGCCCGGACGTCCTCCACGAGGGCGAGGGGGCGCTGCGCGTCGAGGCAGCGCAGGACCAGGTCGGCGTCGTCCCGGGAGTCCGCCACCCGCGCGAGACCCGCGACCAGAGCTCCGAGCCCGCCCCGTACGGGCATCCGCAGGGCCTGGCCGGCCCGGTCCACGATGTCCTGTGCGAGCTGCCGGTGCCGGGCCGCGCCCCGCTCGCCCACCGCCGGGAGCAGCGCGTACACGACTCCGTCGACGAGGACGCAGGCATGCCGTCCGTAACGGGCCTCGCAACTGAGCCGCACCAGGTCGAGCAGGCGCAGTGCCGTCTGCTCGACGTCCGGCGCGGTGCTGGCGCCCGCCGGGACGAACGCCGCCACCCGCACCGGATCGGTGCCCGCGCCCAGCCCGAGGCGGTGCGCGGCGGTGGCCGGGTCCGCCGTGCCGTCCAGGACCCGGCGCAGCAGGTCGCCGCCCAGGTGGCGGGCGAGCTCCTGCGCGGCGCGGGCCCGTAGCAGCAACAGGGCCGCGGTGGAGGCGCCCTGGGCGAGGGCGTCCTCGGCGCCCGGGGCGAGCGTGCCGTCGTCGACGACCCAGATCGAGCCGAGCGTCTCGCCGCCCGCCCGGACGGCGACGGCGATCCGGGGCAGGTTGTCGTCGTCGAGAGCGGGCAGTCGCAGGGGCGCCGGGGCGGCGAACATCGCCCGGTACTGCTCGGCGTTCTCGGGGCTGTCGGGGACCTGGAGGCCGAGGATGCCCTGGCGGCGGTCCTCGTCCACGGTCTGTCCGGACACGGTCGAGTAGGCGAGGATGCGCTGGCGCGGGTCCTCGATCGCGGTGGCCCCGCCGACCGCGGCGGCGACGGCGTCGGCCAGGGCGAACAGGTCCCCGGCCGCGGAGGGCGTGCCGCCCGGGCGCGCGCCCACGGCCGAGGAGAGCAGCAGGTGGACCCGGTGCCAGGCCGCGTCCTCGTCGACCGCGAGCAGCGCGATCCCGGCCCGCCCGGCCGCCTCGGCGGGCCCGTCCGCCCCGCGTACGACCACGGCCGCCATGCCGGCGGCGGCTGCGGCGTGCAGCAGCGGGCCGGCCGCCGGGGGCCGCACCCCGACCGCGAGGAGTACGGCTCCGGGGGCGTGCGGCAGCACCGCGTCGGCGTCGTACAGCAGGATCTCGCCGACCCGCGCCCCGAGCCCGCCGGGGGAGGCGACCGCCCGTACGGACGAGCCTCCGAGCACGTCGAGCAGATCGCCGAGGGTGGGGGCGTCCATGGGGCCTCTCGATTCACGGGTCCGGTTCACGGGTCGCGGGTGGCAGGTCGCGGGTCACGGCGGACCTGCCCGCCCGGAGGAAACCGGACATCGCCGGATGCACCGCTCCCCCACCTTTGGCCGATCGCAACACGACTCTAAGTCGCTCTTGTCCCTACGGACAACCAGTTCCGGGACCGGCCCACAGAAACTCGAACCATGACAGCAACACCCTCAGTACGCGACCGGGCGGCGGCAGCCGCGCTCACGGCGGGCGTCACCGTCCGCACCGTGCACGACGTGGCCGGCATCGCGGACGTCGCCGACTTCTTCAGCGACGTGTGGCAGACCCCACGCAGCACCCCGCCCTACCCCGCCGAGGTGCTGCACAGCCTGGTGCACGCGGGCGGCGCCGTGCACGCCGCGTACCCGGCGGAGGGCGGAGGGCGGGGCGAGCCGTGCGGTGCGGCCGTCGCCGTGTTCGGGGAGCCTTCGGCCCTGGACGTGTACTCCTTCGTGGCCGCCGCCCGCAGCAGCGACCGGGGTGTCGGGCTCGCCGTGAAGCAGGCGCAGCGGGTCTGGGCCCTCGACCGCGGGGCCCGCACCATGCGCTGGACCTTCGACCCGCTGGTGGGCCGCAACGCCCGCTTCAACCTGGTCAAGCTGGGCGCCGCGGGCACCGAGTACCTCGTGGACTTCTACGGCCCGATGACCGACGGCCTCAACGACGGCGACGAGAGCGACCGCCTCACCGTCACCTGGGACCTGACCGAGCAGGACCGTACGGCGGACGGACCCGACGGGCCCTCGGCCCCGACGGCCGGCACCGCCGTCACGCTCGCCACCGCCCCCGACGGCGCCCCGCTCGCCGTCCGCGCCGGGGACACCGTCCGCTGCCGCGTCCCCGCCGACGTCGTGGAGCTGCGCGCCGCCGACCCCGCGCTCGCGCTGCGCTGGCGCCACGCCGTCCGCGAGGTCTTCACGCGGGCGTTCGCCGACGGATACACCGCCACGTCGATGTCCCGCGACGGCTGGTACACCCTCACCCCCGCCTCCACCGGCCCGCGCGCCCAGGAACCGCACCTCCAGGAAGGCACCCCGGCATGAAGCTGGAACACGTCGAACTCCTCCACGTCGCCATCCCCCTGGTCACCCCGTTCCGCACCTCCTTCGGGACGATGACCACCAAGGACACCTTCCTGCTCCACGTCGTCACCGACGAGGCCGAGGGCTGGTCGGAGTTCGCCGCCGACCCGGAGCCGCTGTACTGCTCCGAGTACGTCTCGGGCGCCGAGACCGTGATCCGCGACTTCCTGCTCCCCCGGGTCACCGCCCGCCAGGACCTGACGACGGCTCTCCTCGCCCCCGACATGGCGAAGGTCAAGGGACACGAGCTGGCGAAGGCGGCCCTGGAGACGGCCGTGCTCGACGCCGAGCTGCGGGCCCACGAGATGTCCCTCGCCACCTTCCTCGGCGCCACCCGCGACCGGGTGCCCGCCGGGGTGTCCGTCGGCATCAAGGACTCCGTCCCCGCCCTCCTGGACGACGTGGCGGGGTACCTCGCCGAGGGGTACGTCCGGATCAAGCTGAAGATCGAACCCGGCTGGGACGTCGAGCCCGTCCGCGCGGTCCGCGACCGCTTCGGCGACGAGCTGCCGCTCCAGGTGGACGCGAACACCGCCTACACCCTGGCCGACGCCGAACACCTGCGCCGCCTGGACGAGTTCGGCCTGCTGCTCATCGAGGAGCCGCTGGAGGAGAACAACCTCCACGCCCACGCCCTCCTCCAGCGCCGCATCGCCACCCCGGTCTGCCTCGACGAGTCGCTGCACAACGCCCGTGACACCGCCTCCGCCCTCGCCATGGACGCCTGCCGGGTCGTCAACATCAAGCCCGCCCGCGTCGGCGGCTACCTGGAGGCCCGCCGTCTGCACGACGTCGCCGCCGCCCACGGGGTGCCCGCCTGGTGCGGCGGCATGCTGGAGACCGGCATCGGCCGCGCCCCCAACCTGGCCCTCGCCGCCCTCCCCGGCTGCACCCTGCCCGGTGACACCTCCGCCTCCAGCCGCTATTTCGCCGAGGACATCACCGAGCCGTTCGTCCTCCAGGACGGCCACCTCCCGGTACCCACGTCCCCCGGCATCGGCATCACCCCGCTCCCCGACGCCCTGCGCCGCTTCACCACGGCACGGCGGGACCTGTACGGGGGTGCGGCCGGGCGGTGAGGCGGGGCGAGGTGTGAGGCGGGGCCGCAGGCGGTGAGGCGGGGGCCGCCCCGCAGCCGCCGGGATCACAGGGACGCCGGGGCGCCGGAGGCCCTGTGATCCCGCGCTTCGAGGCAGAAGGCCACGCACAGACAGGCTCCGGCGAGGAGCACGAGAGTGACGACCGCCGGGTTCACCCACGCGGGAACGAGATCCACGGTCGCGCTGCACTTCGCGTGAAGGGGGAAGAAGCTCTGCGATTCGGAGTAGTGCGCTTCGTTCCACGCCTCGTCGAACCGGAGACCGTTGCCCTGTTCGCACGATTGTCTGATGTCCAGTCCGCTCCGGGAGACACCGAGGAACCATACGGTGGCGGCATTCAGGACCGCCATGCCCGCGACTGCCTTCAGCGGCGCCGCTCGCAGAAGTCCCCGGGTGCGGCGTCGGCGCCGTGTCCGGAAGGCGATGAACGCGCAGACGGCTGCCGTCGGAAGCCAGAGCTGAGCCGCCCCCACCAGCGAAATCCCCACAGAGACACCCTCCCACCTCTCCTCGGACCGGACCGGGCCGGACCGGCGAGGATGCCGTGCCGCCCGTTCGCCGCCCTGGCCGATCCCGTGCCGGCCGATTCCCTCCGCCGCCGGAAACGGCCGGCCGGGGAGGACGGTTCCGCCTCCGCCGGGTCGCTCGCGCACGGGCGGTCGCGTACGGTCCGGCGTACGCCCGCAGGGTCCTTACCGGCGTACCCACGCACCGGAGCCCGGGACGGATGACTTCCGTCC